>NZ_CALKTS010000170.1 GCF_937997595.1 uncultured Campylobacter sp.
TTATCCGACGCCATGAAAATCAGCGGGATTTCGAGCGTGAAGCGGTTGATGCCGCCGTGGATTAGCTTGCCGCGGTATTGATAAAGGCTCTGAGCGTGGTCGCTGAAATAGACTATCAGCGTGTTGTCGCTAGCAAAAATTTTATAAATTTCGCTCACGATAAAATCGTTGTAAGCCACGGTGTTTAGGTAGTGCGCGAGCTCTTTTTTCTGCCCTTCGTCCAGCGGCTCGCGCGAAATATCCGCGGCGCTAAATTTAGCAAAGCTTTTCGGATAGCGAAACTCGTAGCTAGGGTGCGAACCCATCAGATGAAGGATGAAAAATTTATCCTTTTTCTGCGTACCATTTACCTCTGCGGCGGAGCTTTCATCCTTGCGCGCAAGAGGTGATTTTTTCGCACCCGATTTGAAATTTCTTATGCTAGGCAGCATAACTTCGTCGAGCGAGTAGGCGTATTTGTAAACCGGGATCTGGTTCGTAAAGTCCGAGTGATCCGTCATCTGCGCGCTCGCGCCGCTTGCGACCGCCCACTGTCCGTAGCGCTCCTGGTTGCTGATCCAAAAGGTCTCGTAGTTTGCCAGCCGTGCGAGATTTACGATGTCGAGGTTGGCGCTCCACGGGCGCTGCTTTTCGCTCTCGTAATTTCCGAAATTTAGCACGTATTTTAACACGTCGTTGGTCTTGGCGCCCGGCGAGACGACGTCGCTAAAGGCGATTAAATTTCCGCTTTGCTCAAGCGCTTGCAGATTCGGCGTGGTGGGCAGATAGTAGCCGTATAGGCTCATGAAATTTCGCTGCAGGCTCTCTCCGATAATAAAAACGACGTTTGAGACGCGGTTTGGCGCGGTTTTATGCGAATGTGAGGCGTAAATGCTTTGGTATCCCGCTTGCAGCTCGCGCACGCTTTTAAAATCGGCGCCGAAATAATCCTTCGTAACGAAAGCAAAGTTATAAATCGGAATTTTATTTAGCGCGATTATGATGCTGGCGCGCATTTTCGAGCTTTTGGCTACGTAGCTTTTAAACGCCGCATGTGCGATAAAAACGAGCAAGCTAAGCAAAAAGGCCAGCTTTATCGCGCGACATAGCTTCATCCGCACTCGCTGGCTCACTCTAAGCTTAAGAGCGGCGAAGACGAAAATTAAAAGCGCCAAAAAAGCCGCGATAAGCTTGAAATTTAAAAACGCATGCGCGAACTCAAAGGCCTCCTTGGGCGTCGTTTGCACCAGCGCATCCAGCGTGCCGTGCGAGTAGGTAAGCTCCAGGATAAAGATCAAAAAAATCTGAGCGATCGCGAAGATTGCGTTTATCGCCAGAAGCGCAAAGGCGAGAATTTTATATAGCCTGGTGCTATAAAAGCTAAGCGCGTAAAGCGCGAAAAAAAGTATCGTCACGCCGCAGATCGCAGATGCCGCAAAAAATAGCGCCTGCGCAGAGAGCAGCTCGCCGCTGCGCGCGATAAGAAGCAACCCGAGCGCTAAATTTAATGCTAAAACTAGCGCGTATGCGTTTAGCACCGCGCCGCCGAATACCGATAGGAGGCTAAATCTGTCTTTTAAAAATGCGCCGATATTTTTTGCTAGGCTCATGAAATTCCTTTGATGATTGCGTTTAAAAAACGAAGATAAAAAATACGACGCCGATTAGAATTCTATAAATTCCAAACGGGATGAAATCAAACTTCGAAACGAAGCTTAGAAATAGCTTGATCGCCGCAAGCGCCACGACGAACGCTACTGCGCCGCCTATGAGAAAGGTCGTGATATTGTCAGAGTTTTGCGCGAAGGTGTCTAAATTTTTATAGGTGTCGTAAAAAGTCGCCGCAAACATCGTAGGGATCGCGAGTAGGAAGCTAAAGCGCGCGGCCAGGTTTCTGCTTAGCCCGCACAAAAGCCCTGCGATGATGGTAGCGCCGCTGCGCGAAGTGCCCGGCACCATCGCAAAACATTGCGAAAGCCCGATGATGAAGGCCTGAACGTATGAAATTTGATCCAGATGCTCCAGCTCGTCCTCTCTCGGGCGCGCCTTGCGAAAGAGCTCGACTGCGATAAAAATAATGCCCCAGCCGATCAGCGCGTAGGCGACGGTCTGCGGCGCGAATAGCGATTTGATGCTTTTATAGAGCAAAAAGCCGATCGCCGCGGTAGGGATAAAGCCCACGATGAGCTTGCACCAGAGCTTAAAATCGACCAAAAGCCGCTTGTAAAACATAGCCACGACCGCCAGGATCGAGCCTAGCTGGATAACGACCTCGAAGCATTTAAGCGTATCGGTCTGCTGCAAGCCCATCAGTTTTGCGGCTAGGATCATGTGCCCGGTCGAGCTTACGGGCAGAAACTCAGTCAGCCCCTCGACGATGCCTAAAATCACGGCGTCAAATATATTCATCCATTTTTTCCTTTAAATTTGCTAAATTCTGCGTAATCGAAGCGGGTTTGTAGATCGCCTCTACCATAGCGATATAATCGGGCTTGAGGGCTAAAATTTCATCCAGATTTTCTAAGCTTATGCCGCCGATTACGGCGATTGGGAGGTTTAAAGATTTTCGCGCCTCTTGCACAAGCGCATCGGGGCAAAGCGGCGCATCAGGCTTTGTCTTGCCGCGCCTTAGCGAGCCGAAGGCTACGTAGCTAGCGCCCTGCGCCTCGGCCTTTTGCGCGCGAGCAAGACCAGCGTAGCAGCTAACGCCGATGATCCTATCCGCGCCTAAAAACTCGCGCACCTGCGCCGTCTCGCCGTCGCCTTCTCCGATATGCACGCCGTGCGCGTCAAGCTTTTTGGCGAGCGCCGCATCGTCGTTGATAATGAGTTTGGCGCCGTAATCCTCGCAAAGACTGATGAGAGAGCGGATTAAAGCTTCATCCCTCACGGCGAGCTTGCTGCGATACTGCACGAGCTTTACGCCGCAGCGCAAAATTTCATCTATCTGCGAAAAGATAGTTTGCGGCGGCGTTAAGGCATCGTCGCTAAGCGCGTAAATTTCGCTCATCTATCCTCATCTTTTTTAGGTATAGGTACGCCGTTTAGGATGCAGTTGGTAACGTCCCAAAATTTTGCGCTATACATTCCGCGTTTAGCCTCTTTGGCTTCCTCGGCGGCTTTTAAAAG
>NZ_CALKTS010000171.1 GCF_937997595.1 uncultured Campylobacter sp.
ATCCAAGAGCTTACCAATTTTCTTAGCGAATACACCGCCAAGATGCTTAGTATCGGCACTTACACCGCGCGCATCGAGCGCTGCGTGCGCAGGATAGCCGACGCTTACGACTATGAGGCGAGCCTGATGATCTTCGTGCGCCACTTCATCATCAGCGTGATGGATCCTGCGGACAACTCCATCCGCCGCACCTACGTCAAAACGGGCGCTGCGGCGCAGATCAGCTTCGATCTGATCTCGGAGCTAAGCGCGCTTAGCTGGGAAATTTACGACGAGAAAATCTCCCTTGCGCGCGCCAGAGCCGCATTTGCAGAAATTTTAGCCTCGCAGAAGAAAAGCTTTGCCAAAACTCTCGTTCTGCTCAGCGTCGCAAACGCCGCATTCTGCGAGCTGTTTGGCAGTGACGGTGGCGCGATGGCGTTAGTTTTTGCGGCTACGGCTTTTGGAATTTGCGCCCGCCATCTGCTTAGCAAACTTAAAATCAACCTAAAAATCCAATACATCGCAGTTTCGTTCGCAGTATCCTTCATCGTCTCGCTAGGCGCTCGCTACGGGCTTAGCGCCACGCCCGACGTCGCCGTGGGATCGAGCATACTCTTTTTGATCCCCGGCGTCTGGCTGATCAACTCGGTATTTGACATCCTAAACGAAAATATGCTCGTAGGCATCAGCAGAGGGCTAAACACGGGGCTTTTGATCATCTGCATCGCGATCGGACTCTTTCTGACGCTTAGCATCTCAAATTTGGGGCTCGTAAATGTTTGATATAGCGCTTTTGGTATTTAAGGATGCTTGCTTTGCCGCTGCGGCGGGGCTCGGGTTTGCGTATGCGTGCATGCCGCCTAAAAAGACGCTTATTTTCTCGGCGCTGCTTGCGGCGGTTGCGCATTCGTGCAGGTTTTTACTGATTCAAAGCCAAATTTTTTCGATCGCCGCCGCGACGCTTTTTGCGTCGTTTCTGATCGGCGTTTTGGGAATGCTCTGCGCCAAGCGCCTCAAGGTGCCCGCAGAGATCATCGCCTTTCCCGCGCTGCTTCCGATGATCCCCGGCATTTACGCCTACAAGGCGGTTTTGGCGCTGTTTTCTTATATCAAAGCCGCAGGCACACAGCAGAAGCTCGCCCACCTCATCTCGTTTTTCGACAACGCCCTCGCCACGGTCTCGATCTCGCTGGCGCTCGGCACGGGCGTTTCAATAACGCTGCTAATTTTCTACGAGCAGTCCTTGATGATCACTCGCGGCGCAAGAGGCAAATAGCGCTAAGCAAGAAATTTTAAGCAGACGCGACGGGTAAATTTAAATTTTATCATCTTCGCTAGCGAGGTAAAATTTTATAAATTTACTGCCTTTGTCGCGAAAGTAAAATTTAGTTATATCCGCCATTTATCGCTCATTATTCGATATTTATTTTATTGTTTTCTCTTTTTCATCGTAGTAATATCCCATATAGCTCAAAAGTATATTTCTGTAGCCCAATATAATTTGTTGCATAATTATAAGAAAGATAAATGCTATAATTAGAATGTATTAAAATACTACAAATTTCTTAGAAAGGACTTGAAATGGCTTTAACAGAAGAAGATATGAAAATGTGGCAGGGCGTAAGCGATCATTTGACGCGAATGGAAAACGACGCCGAATATTGCAAAAAAATAGAAAAGCAACTTTATCGCGGTGCTCCAAAAAAGAGTATTGAAAGAATACGACAAGCAGGTATAAGAAATAGCCAATCAAAGTTAGTAAGCGCAATAAAAAAGATTGATTTCAGCTCTAATGCCGAATTGATAAAAATTCAAGACGAAGCGATTGCTCTTGCTGAAAATTCTTTGGAGGATTTTTTAAAAGAATATAATGAGCACCCTAATACCACAGGTGGTCGTTATATTTGTTCCGATACATTCAAAGAACTTTTTCCTTGCTTTGAAGCAAAAGAAAATAGAGCTCTAGTAAATGACGCGATACATAATTCCTCCGCTGTTTTGGCGGCGACGCAGTTTGAAGAGGTTCTGAAACGCGATGAGCCTAATAAAACCAAAGCAATTTTCATCACCGGAATTCCTGGAGCCGGGAAAACAACCTCGGTTAAAAATTGTATGACCGATGATAAAGTTAAACTTATTTTTGAAGGGCAGTTGGCAAACCCGGCGCCGACTATTCCAAAAATAGAGCAATGCTTGCAAAAGAGATTAGACGTTACAATTGCTGCGGTGCATATAGAGCCCGAAAAAGCTTTAGACAATACTTTTAAGCGCTTTAACGAATATGGGCGCGGCGGAAGTATTGAAGTTATGTCTAGCATCCAAGGCAACTTGCCGAGCGGTTTAAAAAAGCTAAAAGAGCATTTCGGGGATAAAATTAATATTATCGCCATTGATAGAAATAGCGATAGAAATAAAATTTTAACCGATGAAAAAGAGATCTACAAATTAATCAGTATCGGCTCAAAAGAAGAAATTTTCAAACGCTTAAAAGTCAAATTAGATCAAGATTTTCAAAAAGGCAAAATCGACAAAGCTTGTTTTGCTCAGGCGAACGAAACGAAGCTAAATAAAATTATGCCCAATCGAATTGACCCGACTGAAATCGCAAAATTTAAAAGTGAGCTAGAGCAAAACGCACGCAAAGTCCTTAACTCAAGCAAAAAAGATAGAGATAGATCAGGCGGAATAACATTAAGTTAATATATTTTCTATTAACTTAATACGATATATAAGATACTTGAATAGTACGAAAGGATTAAAAAATGAAAAATATTGACACTATCCAATGGGATTACGCAATGAGTGGAGATGAGCTAGAGGCAGTTGTAGCTGAAGCTAAAAGTGCAGCCTCCAATTCATTTGCAAAATTAGCAAAAATAGGTGTAGATGGCTGGAGTGAAAACTTATGGATAGAATTGAGTAAAATTAAAGAAAGAATTTTTGATGAAAAAGATAAAACAGAAGAATACTGGGATAATAAAATCACGGAACTTATGGACGCTTTGGAAAATAAATACGGAAAGGATTTGTATAAATGGCAGACCTTGAAAAATTATCAAAATTTAGTCAAGAAGACGTAAAGCGTGTTTCTGAAGAGGTGTGGCATGAAATATCAAGATATTGTCATCATCAAACTTCCACGCCAAAACTTTATCTTATTGGTGGTCAACCTGGCGCTGGAAAAAGCACCACAATAAATGATTGTATTGCGATAAATCTTGATGATTGCTGCTCCACGCCATCGAGCATACAAAATTTTTCTAATCGTTAAATCAGAGCTTTTCTCGACCCCTTCGGCAAATTTCATCTCAATGCTTTGTAGGTATTGGACTCTCTTGCGCCGCTCGTCGTGCCTCTATCGCCAAAGTAAAATTTAGCTGAGCTTTTCTGACTTAAACGCCCTTTTTACCGTCATATAAAAGCCGCTAAAGATAAAAAGCGCCATACAAAGCGAAACGAGCGACCATAAAATTTTACCCGCGAGCCCAAAAAAATAGCCCGTGTGAAGCTGATAGTTCGCGTCTTTAAACTCGCCCACGGTGATACCATCCGTTTGCTTCTGCTCCGCGACCTTGCCCTCCTTTAGCTTCACGCTCACACCTTTTGGACGCGCAGTGGCAGGCGCATCAGGCTCGTAGTATCTGATGCTCATCTTATCTCCGGCTGCGAGCATTAGGGTAAATTCTTTATACTCTATGCCACTTGATCTGAATATCTCATAAGCCCTCTGCGCGTCGCTAAATTTATACGTAGCGGGCTTTTTGCCCTCCTCTTTAGCAGGTGCGGCGGCGTGATCTTTAGAAGCGGCGGCTTTAGGCGCGCTAGCTTGCGGTAAATTTTGAGAGCTAACGAAAAGCTTCATCACCGCATCGTTATACCAGCCGTACGACCAATTAAGCCCGGTTAAGCAGATAAGCAGGTAAATCACTGCACTTAGCGAGCCTAGGCTCGTATGTAGGTTATAAAAAAGAGCGTATTTTTTGAGTTTAAAATTTGGTCTTATAGCTTCGATAAATTTGCGCCTAAGCCTTGGGAAATGCAGCCAGACGCCGCTTATTACGAGCAGTATCATCGCCACGACGCTCGCGCCTACGATCTGTTTACCGACCTCGCCTGCAGTTTTATTGCCGCTTAGCGCTAGGCCTAAATTTCGATGCAGCGCCATCACCGTTAGCACAAAGCCCGTGCCGCGATCCTTGCCGATGATCTGCGCAGTGTATGGATTGACCAGATACGCATCATTTCTGTTTGCGTAAATGACGAAGGCTTCGTCATCGCTTTTGGGCACGACGAGCCTTACGGGCTGCTTAGCGCCCGTTTGCTCGCTAAAGCTTTGCAGGATTTTCTCCACGCTTTGCATTTCGCCTGTTTTTTCGACCTTTTTAGAGTCCGCGTTTATTAGCGCCTCAAGCCCGTGCTGATACGACAAAATCGCGCCTGTAATGCCTATAATAAGCAGCGGGATAGAAAAAACGATCGACAAAATCAGATGGACGTTAAACAAAATTTTATTGCGCTTCAAAAGCGAGCTCATTGTAGATCCTTGCGAGATAAATTTAATCTTTATTTGATTGAGGTTCGCAATTATATTGTGCGATTTTAAATATTTAGATAATTATCATTAAGATTTAGGCTGCGAAATTTTAAGGCGTGTTATGATATCACAAGAGCGCCTAGGTACCTCGCGCAGCGTCATAAACCGCGCGCCGTAGGATTTCAGAACCAAAATTTAATCCGCCTTTCGCGCGGCAGGATCACGCCGGTGAGGTAAAATTCTAAGCGCGATTTATAAAAAAACGCGCTTAGAATCTCGTAAATTTAGAAATTTTGCGCTAAAATTGCCAAAGACGCGAGCTTGCGTAATCCAAAAAACAAGGTCATTATTATGTCGCAAAGTGTAGTCGAGTTTGCTTCGATAATCCTTTATGTTACGATAGGCTTTTGCCTTCTTGTTTCATTGCTTGATAAAAACAGATCATTCAAAACCGTAGATCACGGAACTCTGTTTATCTCCACCGATCCGCTTTTAAAAATGCAGATGTTTATAATATTCCTAAGCTTCGGTGTAGTCACTCTATCCAGCCCGCACGTAGCAAAACACAACGGCAAGCCGATACCTTGCTTTTATACCCATGATAAAGTTTGCTCGCAAGAGTATAAAGCGGCGGGCATAAATTTAAGATGCTTCGAAGAAGGCGATCCCAGATGCGTGGATGGGTATCTGCAAATAAGCGAGCCTAGACTAATACTTAGCAAAATCGGATCGGTCTGCATCATAATTTTTTCTTTTATCGTGCTAATTCAAAAAGGAATCAGAATAGATAAAAGCGGCATCTGCAAAGAATGGGAGGTTTTGCCGTTTAAACATACGGAAAGGATAAACTTTGACGAGATGAGCTACGCCGTAGGGTTTATAAGAGGCGTAAAAATAATCAGCATACGAGGCAAAATTAGCGGCGTTAAATTCGGGGCGGGATTTTTATATGCACGAAGGGATATAGATTTTTTGCAAAATTTTATATCCGAAAAGCTCGCTGAAATTTCAAAAGCTGAAGCAGCCGAGCAAAACGCCTAAATTTAAATATATCGTCGTAAAATATCCGAAGTGAAAGGAGCCGCATGAGGCTTTTGTATTTTGTACTTTTTGCAAATGTAGTGCTATTTGTACTTTGCGGTTTAAAAAACTTTCTGTTTGAAAGCAGCGCTTCTTATAAAACCGTGCAAAATGGTGCCTGGCTCATACCGCCTAGCCCTATAGCCAAATTTACGCTCGTCATATTCCTTTTATCTTGGGGGTCAATAGTGGCGTTTGACGAGCCCTGGATAAAAAGGATAAAAGGTAAAGGTAAAGTTACATGCTTTGACGCAAACGACCCTTTATGTATAGACGGCTTCTTGTACAGAAGTGGCGATGAGACCGCACTCGTGATCGCTATGGGCATTGTTTTGATACTTATATCGCTATGGCTATTAACCGAAAAAGGGATCATCATAGACAGCCGCAGTATAAGGAGAGAATGGGAATGTTTGCCGTTTAAATTTAGCACAAAGATCGATATAGAAAATGCCCTTATGGAAAAAGGGATGAAGGGCGAGATGCCGATTTTAAAAATAAAAGACGGGCAAAGCAGCAAAAATTTTACGCTCTCATTCCCATACGCACAGCAAGATATAAAATTTATCGAAGCAGAGATAAGAAAGAGGCGCTATAAGATGATGAAAACAAAAGAGGCGAAAACTCCCCTTAAATCCACACTCAGAAAAACTATAAGCTTAAAAGGCGCGAATGAGCGCGCAAACATAGAAATTCTAAAAAACGACAAAGAGGGCGCGGGCGATTAAATTTTAAATTTAGCCACGCGCGAGCAATAGCTATAAAAATTTATGACAAACCGTAGCAAAGCGGCATAATGATCGCGCGAGTAGCAGCCGTAAAATGTACGCGTAGTGAAGCGGCGGCAACAAGTGCGCGAACAAGTGCGCGCAAGCCCAATATAAGCCTAAAAAGACGAGCCGAAAGCTTAAAACGAGCCGGGCGCTTAAAATTTAACTCGCGATCTTAAAAACCAAAATTCCAAACCGCTCCGTCAAAATCGTCAAAATTTAGCCTATTTTTTACCTAAAATTTCGTAAAATTACGACTTTAAATTTTCAAAAAGGACACTGATGAATAAAAGTTTGGAATTCAGAGCCGATGTCGGAATGCTCTTCGTAGCGATCGCTTTTGGGCTCGGGTATCTGCCCACCTCGCAGGCGCTTGCGAGCAACAACGTCTTCGTGCTGCTATTTTGGCGCTTTTTCGCCGCGAGCATCATCGCAGGCGCGATATTTTTCCCAAAGCTCAAGGCCATAACTTCGCGCGAGATCAAGCACGGCGCGGTGCTTAGCCTGTTTTTATTCGCGGGCTTTACGTCACAGACCTTCGCTTTTAAATTCGCGCAAAGCTCCTCCGTAGCCTTCATCATCGGCCTAAACGTCGCGCTCGTGCCCTTCATCGCCGCGGCGCTGTTTAGGCATAAAATTTACTCCTACGCCTACGCGGGCATCGCGCTTGCGATCGCTGGGCTCTATCTCATCGGCGATACGCAACTAGGCCTCGGTAAGGGCGAAGCGCTGGCGCTAGTTTGCGCCTGCGCGTATTCGTTTCACATCGTGCTGACCAACCGCTTCGTTCAAAGCTGCGACGTAGCGGGCATCGCCTACGTACAGATCCTCTGCCTAAGCGTGCTTTGCTGCTTCGCGGCGATCTTTTTTGAGAGGGTCAGTATCGTGCCGGTGATGGATAAAAGCTTTTTCGTCGCGATGGCGGTGATCTGCCTGCTGGGAACGGTTTTCGGCTTTTTTGCGCAGGCCTTGATGCAAAAATACACGACGCCCGTAAAAACCGCTCTGTTTTTCACGCTCGAGCCCGTAACGGCGGGTATTATGGGCGTATTCGTGGGCGGCGAAAGGCTAAGCGCGATGCAAATTTTAGGTGCGGCGCTCATCCTATCTGGCGTTTTGATAAGCGAGATCGGAAGCTACCTTGGCGCAAAACGGAGCAGATCCGCAGACGTTTGATTTTGCGGCGGCGTAAATTCCATAAATTCCACGCCACGTGGAATTTTGCGCCATAAAATTCCGTGCTGCATAAAATTTGCACGCAGAATTTCGCGCTGTATAAAATTCTGCGTCTTTAAAATTCCACAGCGAAATTCTATGCCGCGCATAATTCTATATCGCGCGGAATTTCGCGGCGTCTCTCGCAAGGATACGTTAAAATTCCACGACAAAATTTCGTATTAAAATTTACCCAGCAGAGGCGTGCGGCGAAGCTTTAGTGATAAAATTTCATTGCTTAAGCGATACAATAGTAAAATAATGAAATTTTAACAAAGGAGCCCCTATGAAAAAAATCATCCTTCTTGTTGCCGCGCTTGCGGGCATATTGTTTGCCAAAAGCGTAGAGCTAGAGACGCCGCCCGATCATAAAGACGGCGTAAACCACCTGGAATTGGTGCTGATCTTAGATAAATCAGGCTCGATGAGCGGGCTTGAGAGCGATACGATCGGCGGATTTAACTCGATGATAGAAAAGGAGCGCAAAGAGGGCATCGACGCCAGCGTCACGACCGTGCTTTTCGATACGAAATTTAATGTCATCCACGACCGTACGCCGCTTGCGAAGGTCGAAAATCTAACGTCTAAAGAGTACTACGCCAGCGGCAACACCGCGCTACTTGACGCCGTCGGCAGCACGATAGCACGTATCGAGCGGGTACCAGACATCTATGCCAAAAACAATCGCGTGCTTTTCGTCATCATCACCGACGGGATGGAAAACTCAAGCCGCGAATACTCCAAAGCGCAGATCAAAAAGATGATTAGCGACAAGCAGGAAAAATACGACTGGGAATTTATCTTTTTGGGCGCTAATATCGACGCCGCAAGCGAAGCGCGAAGCATCGGTATCAAAAGCGAAAACGCCCTAAAATACGAGAATTCCAAAGAGGGCGTGAGTAAAAATTTCGAAGCAGCAGCCGAGATATCCAAAGACGTAGCGACCGATAATAAAGCAAACTCGAAATGGCGCGACAAGGTGCTACAAGATAAAAAATAGCGAGGCGCGCTAAAATGAAGTGCCGCTGCTAAAACGAGCGGCGGCGTGAAAATAGGCAGCGATGTGCAGCGCGCGGCGCAAAACGAGCTTTAGCAAAAAACGCGGGCGGCGGTGCAAACGAGATTTATCAAAAAAATGCGAGCGGCGGCGCGGAAACAGAGACAGCAGCGCAAAACGGCTAGTCCGCCGGGTCGCTTGCCGAAAAATTTAATGCGAATATGCGCCGCAAGCAAAAACAGGCGCGCGAGGAATAAAACTGCGTGAAGCGGAGCCGAAAATTCCGTGAACCTAGCGGCACGGCGCGCGTATTGATTTTTACTCGGTGCATTTTAGAATTTTATTTTGATTTTTTCATGTGCCGCGCGTTATTGCTTTTGCCGGCGCTGCTTTGTTGCGGCAAGAAAACGCAAATTTGCTCGCTAAATTCAGGCGCTTCGCGAAGGGCGCCGATTTGCAGCGAGCAAACCGCTATTTCGCAAGCAGCGACAAATTTACGGCGCGCAAATTCCATATTTTGCGAGAAGCGCGCAAATTCCGCTTTTTGCAGGCGATAGATAAATTTTGCCCTTCGAAAGCGGCGCTAAATTTTAAAATTTCGCCGCCGCAAAACGGGCGCAGCTACTAAGCGCGGCTGTATTAATTTCGTAAATTTAACGAGGAGGTGAGCTTATGATGGTATCAGAGATCGACACGCCGGCGCTGCTGATTGATCGCGAAATCGTGCTTCGCAACCTGCAAAAGATGCAAAACTACGCAGACGCCGCGGGCGTGAGCCTGCGCCCACACACCAAAACGCACAAAATGCCCTATTTCGCGAAGCTGCAAGAAAGTCTCGGCGCTGCGGGCATCACGGTCGCCAAAACGGGCGAAGCCGAGATCATGGCGGCAAACGGGCTGAAAGATATATTTATCGCAAACGAGATCGTGGGCGAGCTAAAATTTCAGCGCATCGTCGCGCTTTTGCGCGCGGGGATAAACTTAAGCTTCGGCGTCGACAGCATAGAGCAGGCGCACCTGATAGAGCGCGCCTTTGAGCGCAGCGGCACGAAGGCCTGCGTGCTTGCCGAGATCGAAGTGGGCGAAAATCGCTCGGGCTTCGTAGAAAAGCAGGATTTCGCAGCGTTTATAAAATTTCTAAAAGGCTGCAAAAATATCGAATTCCGCGGCGTATTCTCCCACGACGGCCACTCCTACAAGGCCGTCTGCAAAAGCGAATGCGAGCGCATCCATCTAACCGCGCAGCGCCGCACGCTGGAGTTTGCGGATATCGCGCGCGAGCTGGCTCTGCCCGCACGCGTCGTTAGTATCGGCTCGACGCCCTCGCTCATAAATGATTTTGAAATTTTAAAGGGCGTCACCGAGATCCGCCCGGGCACATATATCTTTATGGACGCCTCGCAGGCGCAGGCGTACGGCAATTATTCGATGAACGCCGCAAGCATCCTTACGACCGTCATCAGCAGACCTACGGCGGATCGCATCATCACCGACGTCGGCGCCAAGGGGCTCACGCAGCAAAGGCGCACCGAGGGCTTCACCGCCACGCCCGGACTCGGGCGCATAAAGGGCACGGATGTGTGGGTGAGCGGCGTTTACGACGAGCATGCGATCATCTACCACAGAGCGCTGCGAGACGCCGTGCGCGTAGGCGATCGGCTCGAAATTTATCCAAACCACATCTGCCCCGTCGTAAATTTGCACGAGTTCGCCTATCTCGTTAGCGGCGGCGAGATCGTAGAAAAGATCCCCGTGCTATGCAGAGGCAAGCTGCAATGAGCGGGAAATTTAGAGGCGCGGCGAGGTAAAATTTAGCCTCTAATCTAGGGCGCGGCCAAATTCAAGACGCGAATTTATCGCCGCTCAGGCTGCGGCGCAAAGCGCGCCGAATTTGACGACGAAATTTAACGAAAGACGAAAATGAGACTTTGGACGATAAGCTTTAAATATCTCGACGCAAAGGGGCTCGTGGCGCTGTGGCGCGAGGCGCTGCTAGCTAAAAACGTGCTGGCTGGGCTTACTAAGGGCTACAAAAATCACCCGCAGCTCGACCGCTTTTACGCGCATGAAAACGCGCTAGAGGCGATAAATGCGTATCTAGCGGAAGTTTATGAGGAGGGCTGCGCTCGCGGGTATAAATTTGACGCCGCGAAGGTGGGCGAATTTGACGCGCGAAATTTGGCTAAAATCAGCGTCGCTCGCGGTCAGATCGAGTATGAATTCGCCTTTTTACAAAAGAAGCTAAAAACGCGCGACAGAGTAGTTTACGAGCGAAATTTAAGCGTAAAAAATATAGAAATCGCAGGCGTTTTTGAGGAGGTTGCAGGCGAGATTGAGACGTGGGAGAAGGTTAAAATTTAGCTCTGTTTCGCGCAGGATTTTTGGCTTGCCTAAGCAAATTTGATCAATAAAAACGCCGAAATACGTTACGTCTATTTTCCCCTAAATTTGACGTAAAAATCTCAAATTTTAAAAGGCGAACCTACGTCAAATTCTCGTCAAATTCGCCTCTGTTTTTAAAAATCAAAGCCGATCCGCAAAATCCCGTGCTTAAAATTTATCCGCAAGCGAGCAAATTCAGCCAAATTTTGCAAATCGGTAACTCTACTCCGCTCTCATCTGAGTGCCTACGAATGCTAAGCTTAAATCGCGACTAGGCCGGTAAGCTAAGCTTAAACTCCAAGGCGGGCGCGCAAAAAAATGGAGGCGCAAAAAATAAAATTTCAAATCACGCCAGCCCGCTTATTACGCCATCGCTAGTGATCTTCATATTTAGCGCGTTAGGTACCTTCGGTAGCCCCGGCATAAGCATTATCTTGCCGCAGACGGCGACGATGAAGCCTGCTCCCGTGCGGATCTGAAGGTCTTTGACGCTGAGTTTAAAGCCGCGCGCTCGCCCGAGCGCTTTGGCATCGTCGCTGAAGCTATACTGCGTCTTTGCGATGCAGACGTTTAGCCGCTCAAGCCCCAAAGCCTTGATGTGCTGTAGCGCCTTTTGCGCCTCGGGCTCGAAAACGACCTCGCTCGCGCCGTATGGTTTAAATTTTACTTCGCGGCGGCGGGCTATCCGCATTCAAAAAGCGGCGCTCATTGCATGATAAAATTTCGCCGCCTCGCGACAGCTGTCAAACGGCGCATTAAATTTAAAATTTACAAAACGCAAAATTTCAAAATTTCGCGCAGAGAAGTATCTCTACACGGCGCGCTGCCAAATTTCTACGCAAAAGCAGCCCTCGCAAAAGCGGTATATCAAGCGGTAGCCTGCCCGCCGCGCACTACGACGTATTACGCGCAGCACGAAGCCGTGCGCGATCACCGCCGTGTCCGTCTCTAGCAAAGACGGCACCAGATCAAGCGCGCGCCGCCGTTCCTCTTTCGCGCTTGCGCCGCTAGGGTTCATGCCGCACAGCCACAGCAGGCGCGAGAGCACGAGCCAACAATCAAACGGCATTTTTATTAGCGGCACGGGAAATATTCGCAGATTAAACTCGCGCAAAGCCTCTAGGTGCTCTATGTCCCGCTACGGGAATAGCTTTTGCGCCGTAAGTGCGGCGCGCGGCAGCGGAGAGGAACATACTCGGCTTATGCGAGCGAGCTTTTTGTATGCGGCGCTGCTTTTAAATTTGTCGGTTTGCCACAAAGCTAAGCTTTGCGTAGCGTCATATAGGATCGCGCGCCGTGCCGCTTCTGCGGCGTCGCATACGCCGCGATCGATCAGCGGCGTAACGTGGCGGATCAGCGCTAGCGTCATTATCTTGCCTCCTAAAATACGAGCCCGCTAAGAGCTTGCGTCGTTATGTTTCCGCTTCTACAGGATACTTGATGTTTAGATTTGCGCTATTTATGCGAAATCCGCTAGGGTTCTTGCTCCGTAGCCACGGCGAGCGCGAGAGTCTGCTTCAATGCATAGATTTGCGGGCTATTTAAGCCTTTCGTAGCTTTCGCATGAGCTTTGCCATGCCTTTTCATGTTCCGCTACCGAGCTCATAAATCTATCCTTGCTACCCAGCTCGCAGGCTTTTTTATAGTACTGTACGGCTTTAACATTATCTATGCCCTCGTAAAGACGTGCTAAATTTAAACACGCAAGCCAGCTGTCCACGATATCCATATCGCAACCGCGCACATAGTAACCTACGCCCTTTATAGCATCTTTGCGCACGCCTCTGCCTCTGATATACGCAGAGCCTGCGTTACTGCAGCCTATCGCGTGCCCGTCATCGCAGGCTTTGTCAAACAGCTCCGCCGCCTTCGCCTCATCGCGCGGCATCCCCTCTCCGCTTTGATACAAAATGCCTAAATTTACGCACGACTCCACATCGCCGCCTTTGCAAGCTTTGACGTATAACGGCGCAGCCTTTAGCAGATCTTGCGGCACGCCCCAGCCATAATTATAAATCTGCGCCAACGCCCCGCACAACTTCATATCGCCCTTATCGCAGGATTTTGTAGCCCGGCTTATATCGTCTGCGGTGATTTCAAAATTTTCGGCTAGCGCGAAATTTGCAGCAAGCGTCGCGATAAGCGCTAGAATTAAAATTTTATTTTTCATTTTAGTCCTTTTTGATTTTTTAAGATCGCCCGCCAAGCCTAAGACGCGGATTTATCGTTAAGGCGCAGTTTGATTGCTAGAGTTCGGGTTCGTTCTCGCCCGCTCTTTGCTTTTTAGAGCCTCGTAAATTTCATCGACGCCGCTTAAATTTTGATCCAAAACCTCTCTCGCCTTTTTTAGCGTGCGTGCGCCAAAAATCCCATCCTGCTTGGCTCCGATGCTTTTTTGGATATATAAAATTTTATCCTTTTGCATCGCAGCGGAATCCTTAGTCGCCCTGGAAGCGGAATTTGAAGCAGGGCTTTCAGAGCCGCTAGAGCTTGCACTCGTAGAATTTTCGTCTACAGAATTTACGCCATCACTCGCAGAAGCGGAATTTTCGTCCTCAAAAAATGTAGGCATCCACCCTCGCAGCAGCCATGCTGCGCCCGTTTTCGGCACATAGCCCGTATTTGCCGCGCCTCCGTAGATTGCGCTAGCTAAAACGGCGCAGAGCAGAGCTTTGCAAAAGCGAGCAAACGCCGCGCCGCCCCTGCCGCAGCGATACTCTCGCGGAATTTTACGAGCTTTTACGGCACACCGTACTGCGCTTGCCAGCCACAGCGCCACACCGCCTAACAGCCCCACAGCGGCGATTACCGCGCCGCACGCAAGTGCCCAAAAATAATGCTCCGCAAAGATCATCTCGAAGCAGCCCTCGCACGCCAGCGCAGCCGCTGCGATGAGCGCGCCTCCGCCTATGCACCACACCGCGCGGTCATATCGCGGACTTAGCACGCCAAGCGCCCCAGCCATCGCTCCGCCCAAATCACGAGCGCATTGCTGCGAAATAAAGCCCTCACAAACGCGCATAATCGCCGCGGCGAAACTCTGCGCGCAATCCTCGCGCAAAGAACGTGGGAAAAAGAATTTCTTTAATCGTGCAAAGGGCGAAATTTTAGAATTTGACGAGGCAGGGCTTTGCGTATTCGCGCGATTTTTAAATTTTGCAGCGGCGAGGTTTTTGGAATTTGCGGAATTGATTGCGGCGGAGTCTATGGAATTTGTGGAATTTTGAGCATTTAAGACACTTAAATCTCGGTAATCTCGCTCGCCGCGTAATTCGTAAAGACCCTCCGCAGTGCGATCAGAAGTGCCGCTTAAGCCCTCTTGCGAGCCGGCAAAATTAGGTCCATTCTGCGCGAGAGCTTCGTCGCTTTGCTGCCTAGCCTCAAAATCGCCGGCAGAATTCTCTCCACCTTCCAAAAAATCTGCCCCTGAAAATTTTATGCCACCGCTCACTCCTCCTGCGAACCTGCCTTGCTCTCCGCGCAACCCCAAGCGATTATCTTCCGCGCCCATAGAATTTGCCGAAGCGCTCGCGAATTTCGTGCCCGCAAATTTTACGCTCGCGCCGCCCTCGAGATTTTCTTTGCGCGAAGCGTCTTTTGCAAGGCTCAAAGCGTCGCGATCAGCCGTGCCGCGGGCAGAATTTGCAAAGTTAAAATGTCCATCCGCGCCGCGCAATTGCTCGAGATTTAGCGTCTCGCCGCGCAGCTTAGCACTAGCTAGGCGCATCGCCGCATCCAGCGCAGGCTTCGCGCGAAATAGCGCAAAAAGGCTTTGCGCATCGTCCCACCCTAGCCTAGCGGGTGCGCCGCGCACCGCCGCAAGCTCCGACGCAAAAACTTCGTCAAAAAAGCTGGGCCTTACGAATGTCACGCCGCCGAAGCACGCCGCATCGTAAGCCTTGCCACAGACGGCAAAACTCAAGCGCAAAAAATCATCCTCCGCGCTAAATACCGCTTCGCAGCCGCCCTGCACCGCTCGCAGCGAGCTTAGACGAAATAAAAGTCTGCGCGCAACAAAGCCTACGCCCTTGCTGCATAAAAACTCCAGCAGCTCGCGCCCGAAAACCTGCGAGCTAGCGCCTATGCTGACGCTCGGGCGGGCATAAACGGATATTTTGCCGGTGCGAGTGAAATACCCGCGCCCATCGCAGTGCTCGCAGCGAAAATCGCCCGCACCGCCGCACTTTTCGCAGCGTAATCTGCCCGCACCGCCGCAAGTGGGACAAATGCGCGAGCCGCTACCGCCGCAGCTAGCGCAGGGTATGAAGCGATAGCCCATAGAATTTGACGCAGAGCCTGCAGAATCGCCTCCAGAAAGGCCGCGCGCATGAGCGTCCGTAGAGCTTAAAGCCGCGCGGCTATAGCCACCGGCGCCCTTGCAATCGGGGCAGATCAAGCGCCCGCGCCCGCCGCAGTTAGCGCACGGCGTCTTGCCTGCGCCTTCGCAGGCTTTGCAGCGCCTCCTGCCCGATCCGCTGCAATGCTCGCAACGCAGCTGAACGCTAAAGGGCTTAAAATCGTGAAATTTTATGATCTGATCCGCATTCGTAGCGGCTTTTTGGGGATCTGCACGCAGGCGTAGCATAAAGGCCTCGCTTAGCTCTGCATCAGTGCTTGCCGCATGCAGACACTCGCGTGCGTGAGCTTCGAACTGCGCGACGTCAGCGAAATGCAGCTGAGCGCGCTCACCGCCACTTATCTGCGAAACGCTAAACTTGCCAACAAAGTCATAACGCACGCCAAGTCGCACGCTAAATTCGTAAAACTCGCGATCAAGCTCGCGCAGATCGGCGCCACCGCTACGCGCTAGTGCTTTGAGCCTAGCGACAAACGCCGCCGCCAGCCCCTCTTTATCCAGCTTGTCCATGATCGCTCCTTTCTTGCGGACGCGCCACAAAGCCGCGCCGCATAAATTTTAAAATTCCTTTATTAAAATCCTGCGAATTTTAGCATTTCATATAATTATACCGCGAAAGGGAATTTTAAAATTCCAAAATCTCACGCAGGATGGAATTTAGCACCATTGCGCGCCGTAAAATCTTGCTGCAAATCAAAACTCTAAAATAGAGCTCGACGCAAAATCTCGCACTGCGGGGCGGCGACGTACATAACTGCCGCAACAAATACGGCGCGAATGGATCGCAAAACGGAGTCGCCCGGCATACAGCGTCCGAGTAATAGCATGGGACATGCAAGACTTTAATTCCGCAGCAGCGCATAATTTGGCTCGCGACGATGTACGACACAGCGTAACGCGAAGCAAATTTCACGCCTGCATAAAATTTTAAATTTCACGGCTAGCTCGTACGTACGCACAGCATGAAATTTAAAATTTTACGACAGCTATGGCGCGGCGTGCAGCGACCTAAAATTTTACGACAAGCAGCATCGCGCAAATTTCAATCCCGCGACAATCAGGCGACGGGTTGCGTGTAGTGCAATTTAATTTACGAGCGCATAGCGGCATATAGTCGTCGCACAAATTCAGTTCGCAGCGAGCGACACGACGCGAAAATTCATTGCCGTGACGCAGCGACTCGTAAAATTTAGCTCTACGATATCGCGGGTTATAGCCGCCTGCGCCTTTGCAAGCAAAGCGGATCAGACGTCCGTGCCCACCGCAGGCGCTGCACGGTGGTTGGTAAAATTTAATCTAGGCTCTGCAAACCTCCACCAACATGACTGATCGCACGAGCGTAAAATTTAGCTCGCCTGTCGCATAATTTAACTCACGGCGGCGTATGTCGCGGCGCAAGCGCGAATTTTAGCTCGTGCGGCGATCTGCTGCGCGACCGACGGATTAATTTGACGGTGCGCTCGACATGAAATTTAGAATCTCGTAGCAATACATGACACTGTGCGCGGCCGCGTGAAATTTTAAATTTCACGGCGAGCCCACGCGTTATGAAATTTTAAATCTCGCCCCGATGAGCTCGCAAGCTCGCGGCCGGCTCGGTTTAAGATCTTGCGCCCGGTTTTTGCGCGGAATTTTGCGAGCGAAATTTCAAATGCTAAACCTGCACGGGTTTCGCGCCGAATTCTGCGTAGAATTTTACGCAGAATTTGATGAAATTTCGCGGGACGAACCTGGCGCGCCGAAATCCGACCAATCCGACCAATCCGACCAATCCGACCAATCCGACTAATCCGACTAATCCGACTAATCCGACTAATCCGACTAATCCGACTAACCAAAACTCGACCGGCTAAAACCCGGCGCAATAAAACCGAGGCATAGCAAAACTATGATGCACTAAAACCGGGGCGCGATAAACTCGTCGCAACCTGTAAGCAAAATTTATCGCCGCCGAAGCTCGCAGCTAAATTTTACCGCCCAAGCGCGAAATTTTCGGCTTTGGTTTTGAGCGCCGAAAATAAAATTTCACGCCAATCCGCTTATTACGCCTTCGTCCGTGATCCTCATATTTAGCGCGTTAGGAACTTTTGGCAGCCCCGGCATCAGCATTATCTTGCCGCAGACGGCGACGATGAAGCCCGCTCCCGTGCGGATCTGAAGGTCCTTGACGCTGAGCTTAAAGCCGCGCGCGCGCCCAAGCGCCTTGGCATCGTCGCTGAAGCTATACTGCGTCTTTGCGATGCAGACGTTTAGCCTCTCAAGCCCCAAGGCCTTGATGTGCTGCAGCGCCTTTTGCGCCTCGGGCTCAAAAACCGCCTCGCTCGCGCCGTAAATTTTAGTAGCGATCTTTTCGATCTTGCTTGCCGTATCGTCGCTAAGCTCGTAGGCAAATTTCAGCTCCTTAGCGCGCTCGCATTCATCTATGACGAGACGGGCTAGCTCAAGCGCGCCCTCGCCGCCTTTGGCGAAATTTTCGCAAATCGCCATCTGCGTGCCGCGCTGCTTGCAGTAATCGCGCACGAAGGCAATCTCCTCGTCGCTATCAAAGCTGAAGCGATTAAGCGCCACGACCGGGTTTAGCCCGAAGTTTTGTAAAATTTCGATATGCCCGCCTAAATTTACGATGCCTCTTTGAAGCGCGGCAAGATCAGGGCTCGCGATACTTTCTTTATCCGCACCACCGTTGTATTTAAGCGAGCGGATCGTGCTAACCAGCACCGCGGCGTCCGGAGCGATGCCCGCGCGGCGGCACTTGATGTCGATAAATTTCTCAGCCCCGAGCTCGCTTCCGAAGCCCGCCTCCGTCACGGCGTAATCTGCAAGCGAGAGCGCGAGCTTGCTCGCCATTATGGAGTTGCAGCCGTGCGCGATATTTGCAAAGGGTCCTCCGTGCACAAGCGCGGGCGTGTGCTCAAGGCTCTGGATGAGATTCGGCTTCATCGCGTCTTTTAGCAGGATCGCCACGGCATCCGCGCAGCCCAGATCGCGCACGTATATCGGCTCTCCCTGCGTATCGTAGGCGACCATGATGTTTGCGATGTTTTCCTTAAGCTCGGCAAGATCGTTCGAGAGGCACAGAACCGCCATTATCTCGCTGGCGGCAGTGATATTAAAGCCGTCCTCGCGCTGCACTCCGTCGGTGCGCCCGCCCTGTCCAACGGTGATGTGGCGCAGCGCGCGGTCGTTCATATCCATGCAGCGCTTCCATAAAATTTTATCGATCTTTAGCGGGTTTTCTTGATACAGCGAGTTGTCGATGACCGCCGAAATGAGATTATTTGCGGAGGTGATCGCGTGAAAATCGCCATTGAAGTGCAAATTTAGATCATCCATCGGCACCAGCTGCGAGTACCCGCCGCCCGCAGCCCCGCCTTTGATGCCAAAAACTGGCCCCAGCGACGGTTCACGCAGCGCAAGGCAGACGCTTTTGCCCAGGCGTTTTAGCGCGTCGGCTAGACCGATAGAGGTCGTCGTCTTGCCCTCGCCAAACGGCGTCGGATTGGTCGCCGTGACCAAGATAAGCTTCGAAGCGCGCGATCGCGGCTTGATATTTAGCTTGGCTTTGTAGTGGCCGTACAGCTCGATCTCATCCTCGCCAAGCCCCAAATTTTTCGCAACGTTTGAAATTTTATCCGGCTTCGCCGCATTTGCTATTTCGATATCGCTCAACATCTTCTCTCCTTAAATTTAAAATTTTATCGCGCAGCGTTTGCGCACCGCCTCTTTAAATCCGCGCATTAGCTCGCGCGCTATGCGCACCTTAATCCGCGAGCCGCGCAAGATCAAAGCTTGCAGGCGTGAAAGTTGCCCCGGCTAAATTTCGATCTCGATGCCCACGGGGCAGTGGTCGCTGCCCATCACGTCGCTTAGGATGAAAGCATCCTTTAGCCGCGAGCGCAAATTTGCCGAGATGAAAAAATAATCGATCCGCCAGCCTACGTTTTTGGCACGCGCGTTAAAGCGGTAGCTCCACCACGAGTAGGCGTCCCGCAGCTCGCCGTGCGCGGCACGGAAGGTATCGATGAAGCCCGCCGCCTCCACCTCATCTAGCCACGCGCGCTCGATCGGCAAAAAGCCCGAGGTTTTGGAGTTTGCTTTGGGGTTCGCAAGATCGATCTCTCGGTGCGCGGTATTTACGTCGCCGCAAAATATCACCCCGAGCCCCTGCTCCGCGAGGCTGCGCGCGTAGGCTAGGAATTTTGCGTAAAATTCCATCTTGTAGGCTAGCCGCGCCTCGTCCTTTTGGCCGTTGGGAAAGTAGATATTAAAAAGCACGACATCGCCGAAGCGGTGCTGCAGCACGCGCCCTTCGTCGTCGGGGAAAAACAGCGCCTTGCTCGTCTCGCTTTTAAATTTCGCTAGGCTCGCCACGCCCGAATATCCCGCACGAGCGGCGGAATTTAGATCGATCTGAGAAAATCCGAGCTCATAAAGCCCTTTCGGAGCGTCCTTTTCGCTCACCTTGATCTCTTGCAAGCCCAAAAAATCGGGATTTTGCTCCGCAAGCCACGCAAAGCCGTCTTTGCCGAGCACTGCGCGCAGCCCGTTTACGTTCCAACTAATCAGTTTCAAATTTAGCCTTTGGCGTAAAAATTTTGGTATGATTATACGAAATTTTGACTAAATTTAAAGGAAAATTATGCGCAATCAGCCCAAATACCGATTTTTTGCCAACTGGGGCTACGCGATGGCGGGTCTTGCCGAGATGCTGCGCAGCGAGCGTAGCTTTAGACTCGAGCTTTGCGTGTTCGTGCCGCTTCTGCTGTCGCTATTTTTTTGGAATTTCGGCGCAGTGCTAAATCTATTTTTTATCTTCGGCGCGGTCTTTACGCTCACAACCGAGTGCATAAACTCCGCCGTCGAGCGCGCGGTCGATCTTGCCACGAGCGAAATCCACCCGCTAGCTAAGGGAGCTAAAGACACCGCAAGCACGGCCGTGATGATGAGCCTATTTCTCAACGCCGCGCTGTGGGGATATGCGCTTATCGGTAAATTCTTTTAATCGCGTGATTGCAAATTTCGCGATAAAAGATTTAAATCGCTGCAACGCAGAGTTTTTTTGGCGAGTGCGGAATTTGCAAGCCACTTGAGTCGTTGATCGTCCACGCCTGCAACCCAAACACGACCCTGCGTGATATTGAAATTTTAAAATCCGAAATTTGCTTTAAATTTAAACTCTCCTGTGCGCGAAAATTTTAATATTCGCTCGGCTCTTAAAATTTTAAAATAGCTTTTAAAAATTTCTATAGATAAATCATTCAAGTAAATTTTACGCCGTAAAATTTTAGCTAAAAAATTATAATGACTTTCAAGATGCTTTAATACAATTTTCACTAAAATCACGCCGTCTTAATTAAAATAATTTTCAAAAAAAAGGAAAATTTTGTCTAAATCCTTTCACAAAATCTCGCGCAAATTTCATTTGTGGCTATCTTTGATATTTTGCATACCCCTTATAATCGTATCCGCAAGCGGCTCGGTTTTAGTTTACGCGGAGCAGATCAATGAAGTTTTGCTAAAAGACAAGGTGTTTAGGACGCAAGAAAGCATAGCGAAATTCCCCGTTAGAATGAAATTTAGTACCCTGCAATCCGAGATAAAATCCAAATTTAAAGAGTACGCGATCATGGGCTGGAGCATCGCGCAAGATGCTTCAAAGACCGATAAAATCAGACTTTCCTCGCAGAAGCTACAAAAGCAGGCCCTAATTTACCTGGACGCCTTTAGCGGCGAGATAAAAGGCGCGTCTATACCGCGAGCTCATGGCTTTATCGGCGCGATAAATAAACTGCACGCGGAGCTGTTTTTAGGTCGCGGCGGTAGAATTTTTGCAGGCGTTGTAGGGCTTAGCGCGCTACTTATCGGCATTAGCGGCTTTTTTATCTACAAAAAATTTTGGCAAAACTTATTCTCGCTGAGGCTAGATCGGGCCATATATTTTATGCGCGGCGCTCACCGCCTAATCGGAGTCGCGAGCACTCCCGTAATGTTTGCTATAGCTATAAGCGGAGCATGGTGGGAGCTAAGGGCGGTAACTTACAAGCCGCTCGCAAATCCATGTGGCGCGGTCTTGCAGAATTTTAAGACCGAGCAAAATTCCACCGTCGCGGCATCAAACGGAGCGGTAAGCATGAAAGCGGCGCAAAATCTTGCGACGCTAGATGAGGCATTAGCGCGGATAGCGGTTAAATTTAAAGAATTTCGCTCCACCTATATCGCCTTTCCGCTCTGTTCGGGCGGCGCTTTTACCGTATACGGCTTCGAGGCGGGGCAAAACCCGCTGCAAAGCCCTTACGCGAGCCGTATCACGATATCAGATACAGGCGAAATTTTAAAAGCGGACTTTATAAACGATGCGGATTTTTCGGACAAACTTCAAGACGGCTTTCATCGCGCCCATGCGGGCTCATACGGCGCAATAACGAAGCTTATATGGTTTTTAGCGGGGCTTGCGCCCCTATTTTTAAGCATTTGCGGATTTTACATAACCCTAAAAATAGAAATTCTAAAAGGAGAAAGTTATGAAGAAAGTATCTCTTTCGCTCGTAGTCGCATTAAATATGCTAACTTCGCTTTATGCGGAAAATAACGCCACTGCGAGCACCCCGGAGGACTTAGGCACCATAGAAGTGCAAGATACCCAAAAGCTCCGTCGCGACGACAGAGATTATGAGGCTAGAAAGCTCGTTAAAAGTACCACCAGGCTCGATCTTACGGCGAGAGAAACGCCCCAGTCTCTTACCGTGGTGACAGAAGCCAAGCTAAAAGATATGGGGATAACCGATTATCAGGTGCTGATGCGAAATATCGCGGGCATTATGAGCGGGCGTATGGATGAGAGGCTCTATCCTACGGCGCGCGGATTTAGCATAGATTATTATCTGCTTGATTCGATGCCTAGCTTCGGAGGTTTTAGCCTCGGGGCGAACGATTTAAATTTACTGCCATATGAGCGCGTTGAGGTAGTAAAGGGTGCGAACGGATTATTAGCAGGCGCAGGAAATCCCGCCGCGAGTTTAAATTTTATCCGTAAGCACGCAGATTCCACCATCCCAAAAGGTTATATAAGTCTAAACGGCGGCTCATACGACAAATACGGGCTTAAAACCGATGTGCAAAGCCCGCTCAATCAAAGCGGTTCGGTGCGCGGACGCCTAGCGTTTATGCATGAACGATCGCACTCTTATATGGACTATTACAATCGTCGCAATACTGCCGTTTATGGCGTATTAGATATCGATGTAACAGACGATTCAAGGCTGAGCTTTGGCTCATTTTATCAGACTCTACGCCGACATGGCACGCGCTGGGGCGGAATGCCCGCGTTTAACTCGGATGGTACGCGCACGCACTTCGGCAAAAACAAAATTTTCTCTCAGCCTTGGACGCGATACGACATCTCTACGCTTGATTTTTATGCCGATTTTAAACAATATTTCTCAAACGAGGCGAGTTTAAGCTTGAGTTATTCGTTTCGTCGCGCTCATACCGATTCAAATTTGCTCTATTATGGCGGCAGGGTAGGCCCTGGCGGCATCGGAAACGTCGCCGATCTTAGCGTTTATGCTAACAAGCGCGAAGAGAATATCCACAATATCGATGCCTATGTGAATATCCCTTATGAATTTTTCGAACAAGATCATGAATTTGTATTTGGTGTGATGTATAATCTTTACAAAAAAGGATCTGATAACGTAAGTAGCTACTGGAATAGTCGAAACACTCCGGCAGGCCTTGCTTATGCCGCGCGCACTAGAATAAATTTTAACGACCTTCATATTGAAGATCCACGCTTACCGTATGTAGATCAAAATAATGCCGATCGAACTATTCAAAAAGCAATTTATGCCGCGAATAAACTCTCAATCACCGAGGATTTAAAGCTCTTATTAGGAACGCGGATGAGTTACTATAAATATAAAATTACAGGTGGAGCAGATAATAGAAATTTTACCCGCGAAATTACTCCATATGCAGGGATCACCTATGATTTAGACGATCATCATACCCTTTATGCAAGTTATACGAGTATTTTTAAACCTCAAACCTACAAGGACAAAAACAATAAATATCTTGATCCCATCCAAGGCAAGGACTACGAAGCGGGCATCAAAGGCGAGTATTTTGACGGCGATCTGCAAGCAAGCCTGGGCGTTTTTAAGATCATCCAAGATAAGCTCGGCATCCGCACCGACGAGTATATCACGGGCACAAATTCCTACGCTTACAGGCAGGGTCGCGGAGTAACCAGCAGGGGCTTTGAAGCGGATGTAAACGGTAAAATCACCGATGCACTAAGCCTAAGCATGGGGCTAGCGCACTACAAAGCCAAAGATGCTGACGGCAATATCTACGCCAGCGACTCCTCCCGCACCAGCGCAAATCTTTTTGCAAAATATGAGATCGGCACATTTAGAATCGGCGCAGGCGCGATGTATCGCTCAAAGATTTATTCCGACTCGCCATACGGCAGGATCGAGCAGAAAGCTTACACGATTGCAAACGTAATGCTAGGCTACAAAGCGAGTAAAAACCTAGATGTGCAGCTAAACGTCGATAACATAACCGATAAGCGCTATTTTGAGGGTATTGGTTCTAATCGAATGATCTACGGCGATCCGCGCACCTTCAATCTAAGCCTTACGTATAACTTTTGACCCAAATAGTCGCGGCGGAATTTGTCTAATGCTTAGCTCGAATAGAATTCCATCGCGACGCCATAGATAAATGGCAAATTAAGCCTAAATTTCGTAAAATCACCGCTAAGACGCGAGGTCGCGTAATACGTTATAAAGGCAAACGATGCAAAGTTTAACTCCATAAATCCCGCTAAATTTAAACCAAATCAACCATCAAATTTAAATTTAACGGAGACAACCATGAAAAGACGAGATTTTCTAAAACTAGGCGCGCTGGCTGCGGCATCGGCGCAGGCAAAGCAGTTTGACGCGGCGGCGCAGGCGATATTTGACGAGCAGATGGGGCTTTGCGCGAATAAATTCGGTGCGTTTTACGTCCAAACCATCGGTGGCAGGGTCGTTGGCACTGAGCCCTTCGAAGGCGACGCGATGCCAACGGTGCTAAACAACGCTCTAAGCGATCATATCCAAAACGAAACGCGCGTGAAATACCCATACGTGCGCAAAAGCTTCCTTGCTGGTCCCTCAAATCCAAAGCCGGAGCTTCGCGGCAAAGAGCCCTTCGTGCGCGTTAGCTGGGACGAGGCGATAAAGCTAAGCGCCAAAATTTTAAAAGAAAACTTCGATAAATACGGCTCAGAGGCCATTTACGGGCAGCTTTATCAGTGGGGTAGCCTAGGAAAGGTCGGCCACTCGCAGCGCACCGCAAAGCGCATGCTAAACGCGCTAGGAGGCTACGTGAGCGAGCTTGGCGGCTATTCTTACGGCGCGGCGACGGCGTTTTTGCCTCACGTGACCGGTTCTATCGATCCGACGCATAATCCTACGCGCTGGGAGGGCGTGGTAAAGGAGGCCAAAACAATCGTGTTTTGGGGCACGAATCCAGTCGTATCAAACAAGATCGCTATCGGCGTACCGATGCACAACTCCTACGCCTACTACGAGATTATGAAAGAGAAATTTAAAAAAGGCGAGATGAAAATTTACAGCGTCGACGTTTATCGCAACGAAACGGCGGAGTATTTCGGCGCGCAGTATCTAGCCGTGCGCCCTTGCACCGATACGGCGATGCTGATCGGGCTTTGCGAATATCTTTACGAAAACGGACTTTACGACAAAGAATTTATTGAGCGCTACACGGTCGGGTTCGATAAATTTAAGGATTATTTCACAGGCGCGAAAGACGGCGTGAAAAAGGATCTAAAATGGGCGAGTAAAATTTGCGGCGTGAGCGAAAAGGAGCTAAAAAATCTAGCGGATACTCTGGCTAAAAAAGATACGCTCATCGTCACGGGCTACTCTATCCAGCGTCAGCACCATGGCGAGATGGCGTATTGGGCGCTGATCACGCTAGCTGCGATGCTAGGCGACATCGGCAAGACGGGGCGCGGCTACGTGATGAACGATCAGATGCATAAAAACGCCGATATCAGCTTTGTTGCACCTAAGCTTCAGGCTTTTAACCCGGCGGTAAACGAAAAATACATCGCCCCGCAAGGCAAGCTAGCCAAAGCCAAATACCACGAGATACCAAACAGCAGGCTCATAGACGCGATCATGGAGCCTGGCAAGCAAATCGAGCGCAACGGCAAAAAATACGTCATGCCGCACATCCGCGTGATGTTTAACGCCAACGGCTCGACCTTCACCCGCCACCCGGACACCAACCGCGCGGTAGAAGCGATGAAAAAGATAGAGGCGATTATCACAACCGAGCCTTTTTGGACGAGTACAGCAAGGCTCAGCGACATCGTGCTACCGGCAGCTCTTGAGTGCGAGCGCACGGATATCGAGTTTGCAAACTCGACTAGCGAATACCTTTTTGCGATTAAACCGCTAGTAAAGCCCGCAGGCGAGAGCAAGAGCGACTTTGAGATCGCGCGGCTCATCTGCGCGCAGTGGGGCGAGGGGTACGAGCAGGCCTTTAGCGAGGGCAAAACGGAGCTTGAGTGGGTGAGGGAAATTTACGAAAACGCCGCAAAGCAAGCCGAGGGCATGGGTATAGCGATGCCTAAATTTGAGGAGTTTTGGCAAAAAGGATATGTCAAATTTGATAAGATCGACGAGAAAAAGCGCTACTTTACAAACTACGCGGACTTCCGCGCCGATCCCGAGAAAAACGCGCTAAAAACACCGTCTGGCAAGATCGAGCTCTACTCCGAAGCGGTCGAAAAGCTAGGTTATCCCGACTGCCCGCCGCACGCGACGTGGATGGAGCCGTTTGAGTGGCTGGGCGGCGACGTGAGCAAGTACCCGGTCGCCATCAGCGGCGCGCACTCTAAATTTAGGCTCCACTCGCAG
>NZ_CALKTS010000172.1 GCF_937997595.1 uncultured Campylobacter sp.
ATCTATCAAAGCATTCGGAGCCAACTTCATTTTTATTGTGTGTTTTATCTTCAAATAAGTATTCAGCAACTTGCTCTACTAATTTCTTATCCTTTTGAAATCTTATTGTTTCCATATTGTTGTTTCTGACTGTGTCTGGAACAGGTAGGTTGGTTGGTATAAATTCTTTTTTGTCTTCTGATGGATCTTCATCTATTATTGATGAAACTATTGAGTATACATTGGCCTTACGAGTAAAAGCTATCACTTTATCTCTCTCTTCTTCTCTTTTGTTTTTCCATTTGTTTGTATAGGCTGTAAATTTTTTGGTTGCATCTATCATTTTTCGTCTAATTCTTAAAAATGTATCAGATGAGGCATCTACCCCACGTTTTGTAGTCGTAATGGGTAAAACATTTTTATCATTGCTTTCAAAATTAACAATACCTACTATTGAATTAAATTGATAATGAAATTTTGGAAGCCCGTCACCCCAGCCAGTAAGCCTTGTTCTATCAGCGTATAGCACTATTCTATTATTACACGCAATCGTCCATCCGGCTTCTATTTTATCAGATGATGGAGTGTTGTATGTTTCATCATCCATATTATCATCTTCTGGTTGACCTATAATGCCGCAAACAATAGTTATTTTTAGTCCATTGTTTTCTTCTTGATACACATAAGGTCTAAAATGTTTATTGTTATCATCACCTATTAAAAATTCAATATCTCTACCAACGATATTTTCTCCATTTACGGCAATAATAAATCCTTCTTTTAGAACAAAAGCATAATATATTGATATTTTATCTTTTAATCTAGATATAAAAGAGCTCCCTTCATCAAATAGCTCCGCTATACCTGGATATAAATTTCTTACTTTTATTTCAGTACCATTTTCTAGTAAATTATTTTCGGCCTCTATCATTTCAAGATTCCAATTTGTATCATCTTTTAACCAAGAGTCATTTATTACGACAGAAAAGTCTCGCTCAATATTTTTTGTTGTAATACATATATTAGTTCCCATTTTAAAAACAGATCTTTTCATTCCAATGCCGTACATTCCTATTGTTGGCAAATCATCGTCTTTTGGAGCATTATCGGGCCTGCCCATCCTAAAAGCATACTCCATTGCATCTTTTGTTGGTATACCACCACAATTATCATAAATACAAAAAATATCTTTTTTGAGAGTTAGACTAACTTTATATTTGCGGTAATCACTTGTTACGCCTTTTGTTTGTCTAAGTAATCCGTCAAGAGAGTTATCTATTAAATCAAGTATTGCATCATCTAAGTCTATATCTCTCGTAAGCATACCTACGAAGAAACTCTTCGCGGGAGATCCATTAATAGTATTATTAAACATAAATAGCATCCTGATAAAGAAAATTTTATAAATTATATCATATTATATTTCAAAAAATATAGTGTTTTGCGGTAGAAATCAAAGTAAAAATATAACCTTAGTTCACTTTGATCTGAAAAGTAGCTTTACATACGCTTCGCACGCCTAGGCAGATGCAGGTTATTTTATTCATTTTCGCCTCCATAAATTTTAACGTATCTATTTTGGTTTCTTGTGCCGTAGTCAAGCCTCGCTCAAACAAGCCGTCGCCACATTAGCCGAGCGCGCCGTCCGAACTTTTAATCGCCGATCATAAAATTCTAAATTTTGCCCTAGGCTCGGCGTTAAATTTTAAAATTTAAACCGCCTTTGATCTAGCCCGCGCCTCACGGCTCAAACGCGAGACGGCGATTTTAGATGGCAGAATTTACGAACTTAAAGTCTGCATTTTACGGCTCGAACGAGCAAGCTTTTAGGTTTCCGCCCGCTAAGCCTCTTTTAAACCATTCTTTGCGCTGTGCCGAGGTGCCGTGCGTGAAAGAATCGGGCACGACGCGACCGCTAAATTTACGCTGCAGCGTATCGTCGCCGATCGCGCTGGCGGCATTTAGCGCCTCGTCGATATCGCCCGCC
>NZ_CALKTS010000173.1 GCF_937997595.1 uncultured Campylobacter sp.
GAAATTCAAGCAAAATTATTTTTACATTTTATTAGTCGCCGTTGCTGTGGGATATTTTTATCTAGTTTTTACAAACTATGATGAAAACAAACAACAAACATACGACTCTGCCGTCTCAAGCCAGATAAAAACGGTACAAAAATACAAAGCAATAATAAACGAGCGCATTGAACAACAAAAGCGACTGCTTGAGGAGACAGCTAAATTTATAGAGACAAAAGACTATATAAAAGACTATGCTACGATAAAAGGCGTGCTTAGCATTGTTGCTAGAACAGGTAGCTTTTTAGCAGTCTATGCCGGATATCCGGATAGCTACAGATTTGTCGCAAGCAACGATATAGAGCCACAATATAATTTCTCTGACCGCCCTTGGTTTGTGGCTGCAAAAGAGAGTATGACAACAAGCTTTACCGAGCCATATATAGACCATCAGCTTGGCATCTACGTCATCTCTGTCTCAACGCCACTTTTAAAAAATGGTAAATTTATAGGTGTTTTGACAGTCGATCTTGACTTTGAAATTTTTCAAAAGGAGCTTGCCGCACTCTTTCCGCTTGCAAATGGCTCAGCGTTTTTAATGGTAGATGGCAAAAATATCCTTGATCAAACAGAGCAAATTTTAGATTTTTCAGACACTCAAACCAAAGAGGTATTGCAAAAAATTTCAGTTAAAAAACAAGGAAACGAGCAAATTTTTATCAAAAACAAGTCCTATATTTTTGTATATGATACGCTTGCAAATAGCAAATGGATGCTAGTTAGCGTGCTTGATGAGGGTATGATTTACAAGCAAATCGACAAAAAAGCATTAAAAGATCTTGGTATTTTTTTGGTATTTGCATTTTTTGGTATTTGCGCCTTTGCTAGTCTTTACGTGGCACAGCGAAAATTTTACAAAAACAAACACCTTCTAAATCTTTTTGTCAAAAATCCAATAGGTGGGCTTGTTATCACGGATAAAGACGGCAATATCGCCTTTATCAACAAAGAATTTGAGAAAATTTTTGGCCTAAAATTTAAGGCAAATATAGGTAAAAATTTAAAAGAACTCTCTAATATTTTCTGCTCAAATCAAACTACACAGAGTATATTTACGCAAATCAGCAGCAACCCAACCAAGAGCTTTAGCCTGACTTCAAAAAAGGGCGAGCTGTTTTATAAAACAGAGTTTTTGCCGCTGCTTAACAAGCAAGGCGTATTTGAGGGTGTTTTTATCATGTCGCACGATATTACGCATGAAGTGGGTTTGGAACAAAATAGGCAAAAACAAGAGCAAATTTTACTGCAAAACTCCAAAATGGCAGCACTTGGCGAGATGATAGGCGTGATCTCACATCAATACAAGCAGCCTCTAAATACGCTTTTGCTTCTTGCAAGCGATACGCATGAGCTGTTAAGCGGCAAGAATGGCGATAAAATGGCACTAAAAAACATCGAAAATATACGCATGAACGTTGAGCTTATGAATGAGACTATCGATGTTTTTAGGGATTTTTACAAAGAGGATTTTTGCGAGAAAGAATTTGATCTAACCGACGTGCTAGATGATGTTTTATACATTTGCCGACCACAGCTTCAAGTAAAAAATATTGAGTTACGCTTTACATACGACGATGGACCTCATGAGATCAAAGGCTATGCAAACTACATAAAACATGTGCTTATGAACCTTATCACAAACGCAAAAGATGAGCTGGCCAAAAAGGCAAAAGACACAGAAAATTTCTCTCCTTATGTGGCTATAAATTTGAGCCAAGATGAAGGCAAATTTATTATTACTATCGAAGATAATGCAAATGGCGTAGATAGCGAGCTTTTAGATAAAATTTTTGAACCGTTTTTTACCACAAAAGGCGACGATGGCACCGGTATGGGGCTTTATCTTTGCAAGCTGATTTTCGAGAAAAAACTACGTGGCGACATAAGACTTGCAAATGCCAAAAACCCGACAAAATTCGAAATAGAGCTATTAAAATGAACGAAATTTTTAAAGAGTTAGCGCACCTAAATGTACTTTTGGTTGAGGATGACACGCAGCTGCAAGGAGTTTTGGCTGAACTTCTTAAACCATATGTAGGGCAAATTTACAAGGCGCGAAACGGGCAAGACGGTCTTGAGAGCTTTAGCAAAAACGACATTGATGTTATCATCACCGATATCAATATGACCCAAATGAGCGGAACAACGATGGCAAAACGAATTAGAGAGCTTGACGAGCGTGTGCCGATCATTTTTATTACGGCCTATGATACCGATGAAAATTTACAAAACTCACTCAACATACAAAATTCAAACCTACTTAAAAAGCCATTTGACAAACAGCAACTTTTAATCATGATATTAATGGCCACAAAAAACGGTGCAAAAACTAGCAAGCGACTAAATTTAGGTCGTGGATTTAGCTACGATACACAAGGCAGATTACTTTATAAAGAGAGCGAAACCATCGTTTTAACTAGAACCGAACAGCGACTTTTGCATATCCTAGTGATAAATAAAGAGCGGGTCGTATCGTTTGATATGATAGAAAATTTCGCATGGAACGGTAAAGTAGCGTCATTTGAAACGATACGAAACTACATAAACAAACTACGCACCAAAACCTATACACAACTTATCAAAAACGTTCAAGGACTTGGCTACAAGCTCTCGCTTGATGACGAAGCTTAAAAATTTGCCTTTAAATCAGCGTGTAAAATTTAAATTTAAGCGCAAAAAGTCAAATTTGAAAAATAATAGTACTATGATTTGATTTTCTAAAAGCGAGTTGTAAAGAAAATTTCGTCCTAAGAGTAGATATATAGTCTACCAAATGCCGAAATTTTCTAGCTCATGAAAGACGATGTACAAAATAAAGTTATTCTATTGGAGCTTTACTTTGTAAAAATCTAGTCAAAGTTTGCGTTTCTGTCTCATCAAGTCCAGCGTTGCCAATCATAGTTTTTATAACACTTGGCCAAACATTTACGTTAAACTCATCGTATCCGTGTAGTGCATGACACGCCCCGCATCGCTCTTTAAACAACTCTTCGCCAGGTTTATAAACCTCGTCTAAATTTGACTTTAAAGCCTTTTTGTCAACTACTCCCTTAACGCTAACCTTGATCCATTCATTGTCATAGTCATCTTTTTGGACGCCATTTTTCTTGAAATTTTTATCGTTTTTAACACTTATGTCGCTCTCTAGGACACCTAGTCTAGCATAAGCCGTATTGCCCTCGCCAGGCACAAAGCCGTTATATTCGACTTCGGCGAAATTGCCGCTATCTTTTAATACCTTGACTTTTGCGCCCACAAAAAGCTGACCGATCTCTTTGCCGCCAACCTTATCTAAAATTTTAGCTGGCGTACCGACATAAGCATCGTTAGCAAAAAGCGCAGCACTAAGCCCTAAAAACATAACTATTTTTTTCACTTCTTATCCTTTTTTTGCAAATTTTGGCTGAGAAAAGACCTCTAGGTTTGGCAATTCACCCTCAAATTTCTCGATTTGCACGAGTGCAGTTGCTTGATTTCCCATAGCAAGGCTTGAGGTTGGCTCGTTTGGTATTAGGACGTTTACGTTTCCGTGTCTGCAAAGTCCGTTTTTATCTGGATCCCACCAGCTGCCCTCTTGCATTCTAACAACGCCCTGTTTTACGTTTTTAGTCACGATAAGTCCTGCTAAAGTTTGACCGCGATCGTTAAAAATTCTTACCACATCGCCGTTTTCAAGACCTCTAGCTTTTGCATCGTCTGGATGCATCCATACAGGCTCTCTGCCTTGAACTTCTTCAAGGTTTCTAAGCCATGTGTTGTTTAGTTGGCTGTGAAGGCGGTATTTTGGGTGCGGGGTTACTAAATTTAATGGATATTTTTTTGTTTTTTCCACGTCTCCTAGCCACTCCATCGGCTCCATCCAAGTTGGGTGCGCCTTGCAGTCATCATAAGCCGCTTTTGCAATCTTTTTAGACAAAATTTCAAACTTGCCAGATGGCGTTCCTAGGCGGTTGATGATAGGATTTTTTCTATATTCGGCCATAGTTACGTATTCGTGAGCGTGAGGCGGGACTTTAAACTCAACATAACCCTTCGCCCAAAACTCCTCAAAACTTGGCATACCTAGTTTTGCATCATCGCCCTTTTTCTTTGAGGCATTATAAAACTGCTTGATCCAGTCCATTTCACTCTTGCCCTCACTAAATGCCATGTACTCTTTATCGCCAAATTCTTTTAAAATGCCGCAGTAAATTTGGTAGTCGTTTTTAGCTTGCTCGTATGGCTCGGCAATCTTGTGCATAGCTATAATAAATTTGTTTGTATGAGATTTTGTGATGTCATCTCTCTCTTGCTCGGTGGTAGCCGGCAAAACGATGTCAGTCATGCGAGTCGAAGCCGTCCAGAAGCAATCTTGCACGATAAATGTATCAAGCTTTTCAAATGTTTTGGCCATTAAATTTGTATCTGGCGCATGGTGGAATGGATTGCCGCCAGCCCAGTATGCCATTTTTATAGTCGGATAGGTAATCTTTTTGCAGTTAAAATCGACCTCTTTGTCAGGGTTGTTTATGCAATCAAGGATTCTTGAAACAGGAATAGCAATATTGCTGCGGTTTTTCCACTCGCCCTCAGTTGATGGTACGATGCCGATAGCTCCTAGTCCGGGGAAAGCCGTAGATGTCGTAGCAGAGCCGCTTGCAAGTGCAAGTGCGCTACCGTTTGGCGCAGCTGGACTTGGGCAACCGCCGTCAGAGTAGTGGTAACCAAAGCCATATCCGCCACCAGGCAAGCCGATCTGTCCAATAAACGCAGCAAGCGTTATCATCATCCAGTGAAACTGCTCACCGTGATGTGCGCGCTGTGGTCCCCAACCGCCCATTAACATAGTACGTTTTGAGCCAAAAATTTTAGCCAAATTTATAATATCCGCCTCGCTTACGCCACAAATTTTTGCTGCCCAAGCCGCATTTTTCACGACTTTATCCTCACTCTCGCCTTTGAGATAAGCGATAAATTGTTCTGAGCCGCTTGTATATTTTTTTAGAAATTTCTCATCAGCCACGCCAGCGTTCATCATCTCGTAACATATCGCCATCATCATAGCAACGTCGGTTGTTGGATTGACGAAAATGTGCTCTGAGTTTAGGTAGTTTGCGGTGTTGTTATAAACTGGATCGATCGTGATGACTTTGATGCCACGTTTTTTCATCTGCTCTTTTAACTTACGAAAATAAATGTAGCTCTCATGATCTGCCACGCCCCATGCGATCTGGTTTGTATTGATCGGATCAGCTCCCCATATGACGACAACCTCGGTGTTTTTAAGTATCACAGGCCACGCAGTAACAAGAGAGTTGCCCTCGTCAGAGCCTGCAACGTGTGGCGTAATCGCACTAATAGCATGCTGCGAGTAGTTTAGCGTGCGAGTCGTGTAGCCGCCAATGATATTTAGCATACGGCCAAGAAGCGTTTGCGGATTGTTAACGCTACCAACGCTATACCAACCGTAGCTGCCGCCGTAGATTGCGCTACCGCCATATTCTTTATTAACACGTTTTAGTTCGTCGGCTACTAGTTTAAAAGCCTGCTCCCAACTTATCTCAACCCACTCGTCCTTACCGCGCATTGATTTATCGCTTTGATAGCCTTTTTCAAGGTATCCTTTGCGCACGCTTGGACGCGCGATACGAGTTTGATCGTAGGTTCTGGCAACCACGCCTTGAGTTAGACTAACTGGGTAAAAGTCAATCTCGCTGGCATCTAATACACCTTCAAATTTACCGTTTTTAACTAGCCCTTTGATAGCACCAAAATGGCTTGCGCTCATCTTTGCAGGCGTGTCGCTCATTAGGTTGTCACTTATGAGACTTGTTGCGTTTAAGCTACTTGCACCAGCGGCTGTAGCTGCTGCGGCTTTTAAAAAATCTCGTCTTTGCATCTTTTCTTCTTTGTGAAATTTTGTGGTTAGTTTAAAATATAAATGTAATTTTAAATAAAAAGTATAATAAAAGTATAATTTTAAAAAATTTGTAAAAAAATGCCCGAAGAGCTCGGACGCTATAAGTTTTATGCGTTAGGTTTTGAAAACACCTTACTCTTGTAGCATTGCCTGTAAATTTCTCTATATTTACAAGAGCTGTGTGAGATATATTGCCTTGTGCAAGCTTTGATGTGCCCTTATCAATAGTTAGGACATTTACATCGCCATGAACACACATAGATCCTATCTCACCAGGATTTTGTGGATCATACCACGCACCCTCTGCTACGCAAACTACATCTTTTCTGACATCATCTGTTACAACAGCACCACATAAAATTTTGCCACGTTTTGATGAAACAACGACTAGATCACCATTTTCAATGCCTTTTTGTTTAGCATTTTCTGGATTTATCAGAACTGGCTCACGCTACTTCGCCGAGGGATACAAGCTAGTAGCGAGCCAAAAACCTTTTGCGTAGATAAACAAAGACGCACTATCTTAAAAAATGGAGAAACCATAGCGCTTACAAAGGCGGAATTTGACATCTTTATCTACCTTTATGAAAAAGAGGGGATAGTCGTATCAAGAGAGGATATTTTGTTAAATTTAGGCCAGGCTAAATTTCAAAGTGGGCTAAAAAGCATCGACGTAGCCATAGGACGCTTGCGCCAAAAGATAGGCGACGACCCTAAAAATCCACACTTCATCCACCCTGTGCGCGGTATAGGGTATAAATTTATCAATGCGTAATATATCTATCATCAAACTCATATCATTTTTCTTTTTTGCCGCGCTCATTACGGTAAATTTGGCATTTTTTATCGAGTCAAAAAGGCAAGTAAGAGATGCAGAGTATCATACTTATGAACGCTTTATGCCTAGGTATGCGTATACGAGGACAAGTAAAAGGCAACGCAGCTAAGCAGCTAGCGCAAATAGGTCTTAAAAACAGCAAGCTTGATCCTATTAAGATCAGGCAAGGCGGTGAGAAAATTTATAGCGACTCGTATACTGATATGATAAGGTATAACAAAAAGTTTTTTGTGCCTAGATTTTCTTCTATCAAGCCAAAAATGTTTTCGCGCATTATGGATGCGGCAGGGCTTAATGTATCAAGCAAAGATGACATAGCAAAAAACGATGTGCCTTTAGAAAATTTAGAAGAAATTTCTTCAAATGGCATTTGGATACTTTGGCTTGTAGTAAATATCGTGATGGTCGCATTTTTTATAGTCGTTTTGAAAAACTGCTAAGGCTTAGAAATTTAAAAAATATGATAAGAAGAGCAGGCGAGGAGGATAAATTTAGGCTGATACAAGTAGAGGCAAACGACGAAATAGGCCAAATCGCTGGTGAATTTAACACAACTATGCAAAAGATAGACGCCATAAAACAGGCTAGGGCGCTCTTTTTACGCAACATCTTGCACGAATTTCACAACCCAATAATGAAAGGGCGGATCATGGCGGACATGATAGCCGAAATTTTACAAGACGATAAGGCGGGAGATAGGTTAAAACAAATTTTTATAAGGCTAGAGATGATACTTGGCGAGGTTGTCAAGGTCGAAAAACTCGTATCCAATGAATGGGAGCTTAAGAAAAATAAACACCGAGTTATAGACATCGTCGATCACTCGGTAGATATGCTTTTACTAAAAGACACGAGTCGCATAGAAGTGCGAGCAGATATGGAAATAAGCGCGGTTGAGGTTGATTTTGAACTTTATGCGACCGGAGTTAAAAATTTGATCGATAACGCCTTAAAATACTCTAGCGGCAAAGTCCTTGTAAATATAGATAAAAATGCCGTCTGTATAAGCAGCACGGGAGATGAGCTGGAACCGGAAAGACTTGATTTTGAAAGAGCTTTTAACAGAAAGGTAGAGACGTCAAATTCAGGACTTGGCCTTGGGCTTTATATAGCAAATCAAATTTTTAAAAAACACGGTCATGCCCTAAAATACAAGCATGAAGAGGGTAAAAATAATTTTCTAATATGTTTCATAAACACTTGATCTAAAAATAACTTGATTATTAATACTTATAAATCATTTTAAGCTCGTTATTTGCGCTGATTAATTCATTTATAAAGCCTAACAAATCTGTTATTGATAGTACAATGACACCCCTGCGATATCCACTATATTTTTTGGTTTATGATAATTCCGAGATTTTTTAGATATTTAGTCACTCCGTAGAAGCCACAATAAGGTAGCTGAAGAAGAATTCGCACGCGCACGCTAAAATTTAACGGCTCTTTCGTCGTGTAGAAAAGATAAAATTTTAGTAGAGTACGGCATGAGGGCGTCTGAATTTAAACGTGATCGTTTTGGTTGATGCGCGGCGTTAAATTTTATGCTGCTTGGTAAGACTGTGGCGATGAGTAGTTTTAAAATTTTGATTTTGGCGTGGGTGAAATTTAACGACAGCGCGTTCTGTCGGCAAGGTATAATGTATGGGTATTTGGCGGTATATCGACGTAGTGGCGTTTGGCAAGTGTTGCATATAAACGAAGCGAATTAAAATAAGAATGCGGATGAAATTAGCGCTACGTGATACATATAAATAGCGCATGCCCCGTAAACGATATGATTCGCGATAAAATTTTGCGTAAATTAAGGCGAAATTTAGCCGACGAAATGAGAACAGATTTAAAATTTAACCGTTTTTTCAAGCGAATTTTGCCACAATTGCGCTCAAATT
>NZ_CALKTS010000174.1 GCF_937997595.1 uncultured Campylobacter sp.
GCTACCATCGCGTCGCAAAATTCGACGAGATCGCGCTTATCGGCGGCGAGAATGCGATCAAAAACATCTACAAACTTGCGCTCGCGCTCATATTTAAATTTAATGCAAAGGACGCTGCGCACGAGTTTTTAGCAAAATTTAATGCAAGCGAAGTCGCAAATTTAGAAAAAATCGCGCCGCGTGCCGTCCGCTCAAGCTCGCTAGGGCGGCTGTTCGATGCGTTTGCTGCGGTCATTTGCGGCCTGCGAACCGTAAGCTTCGACGGCGAGGCGGGCATGCGGCTAGAAAACCTCTATACCCGGGGCTACGAGCAGAGCTATAAATTTAGGCTGAAAAAAGCGGGCGAAAATTTTATCCAAAATGCGCCGTATTCCGCTTTGCAGCAGCGGGGTACCGATGATTTGCGGCACGAAACACAGCGCGAAGCGGGGCAGGGCGGTCTGAATGCGCAAAATCATAGCGGCGCCAAAAACAGCTGCGCGCTGCGAGGCGATTTTAAAAAGCTTGCGGACGATGCGGCAAGCAAAGACTGGCCTGAGCGGACGGCTGAAAACATCGCAGGCGGCGGTGAAAAGAATACAAACGTCGCCGCAAATTCTATAAAGCAAGCGTCTCCCCTGAATTTAATAAATTCTGAAAGCAAAAACGCCGCCGATGCGGATCAGAATCCGCAAAACGGAGCTTGCGCGCCGAGCCTTGAGGGCGAATGCTACGTGATTGATTACGAAGAGGCGTTTTTGCAGGCTTTGATCGATGAGCCGCGCTTGGCTGCGACGAAATTCATCAACGGCCTGGCGAACTTCATCGCGGAGTTTGCGGAGGGCTTCGGGCTTGAGGTCGTGCTAAGCGGCGGAGTCTTTCAAAACGCCACGCTGCTTAATTTGACCTACAAAAAGCTGCGTGAGCGAGGGATAAAATTTCATCTAAACCGCGCCGTTCCTTGCAACGACAGCGGCATCGCATACGGGCAGCTCGCGGCGTATCTAAGCGAGATTTCGCGCTAAGCTCGTCCATAAAAAATGTAACTATCGCACTAAGCCGACTCGATAAAATTTTATTAGTATCTCGCCTATAAATTTGATTGAACTCTGCGCCATGCCCACACTTTGCGATACGCTACGGGCGATAAAATACACCGCAGCTAGCTTCTCGAAAATCGCAAAATCAGCGAACAAATTTACGTCTTTGCCGCCTGAGATCACAGCCAAAACGTTAAATTTTGAAATTTAACAATGCTGCCGCTTGGGCGTCACGGCGCGCCGCCATGGCGATCGATGCAAGATTCCATCGCAGCGCGCGGCGAGATACTGCATAAATCCCAAGCCAAGGCGCTATTTGGCGCCCGCCTCTTAAATTTGAGCGCAAAATCGCGATGCGGTAGAATTTAAATAACGTAGCACCGGTAAAATTTCATCGCGCCAGCCCTAAAATATGGTGCGAAACTGCGAGCGAAATTTCAAAATACGCGCAGCGCCCTGGAGCTTTAAATTTTAAAAAATAAGCCGAATTAGCGTGCAAAATTCTTACTATTTGAGCGGAATTTCGATAAAATTACGTTCAAAATACGCGAAATAGGGGGAAACTATGAAAAAAGAGGAAAAAGAGAGCGCCGTAAGATTTAGCATTTCGCTGCCGACGAAGCTTTTTGAGGATCTCGATGAGATGGTGCGCGCCAAGCAATACCTAAGCCGCAGCGAGTTTATCCGCGATCTCATACGCGAAAAGATGGTCGAGGGCGTGCTTCACGGAGATAGCGATGAGGACTGCGTGGGTGTGCTTTGCATCGCGTATGATCATCACCAAAGCGATCTGATCGAGCAGCTCGTAGAGATCGAGCACCACGCAAACGTCACCATCATCAGCACCAGCCACTTCCACATCGACGAGCGCCACTGCTTCGAGGAGATCACGATGCGGGATAAAATTTCAAAGATAGAGCGGCTCAGCGCCAAAATCGGTGCGCTAAAAGGGGTGAAATTTTCCAAGCTCGTAAAGGCGGTCATCACCGAAGCGTAGGGCTTTTGTACGTTTTTAAAAAACAGCGCGTCGCGCTAAATTTATGCGCTTTTAAATTTAAACGCAGCTGCGGCGCGACTTTTGCAGGTTACGAAGCGCGATTCTCGATCGAGTGGAGAATTCGGGCGGCGCGGCTGCGCAAGGCGTGCAAATAAAATTTGTTTAAATTTACACGGCGAGCGCAAAATTTTATAAATTTTAATCAAAAAGCATTCTTGCTGCAGGTTTAAATTTACGCGCAGGCACGAAACCGGCGCAGCAGCTCGCGACTAAATTTTATAGGTGCCGCTTTCGTGCCGCATTTGCAAAGCCGAGCTAGCGTAAAATGGATATGAGCACGACCGCCGCATTGATGATGTTTGGCACGCCGTAGAGCACACGCGAGATTGTAGAGCGCCGGTAAAATCCGCTCGCAAGCCCTAAATTTCGCGCTTCTATCTACGGCGACTTTTTATTGTTTTGAGCCGCTACACAGCCGCGCAAGCCCTAAATTTACGGCGCGCGGCTCTGCAATCTGCGAGTTAAAATAGGCGATAAAATTTAGAAGCAGCGTCTTTGCTCGCTAGCTTTAAATTTTGTGTCGAGTCTTCGCAAACAGCGCACGAAATTTAGACGAAAACGGAGTGCGTAAATTTCAAGCCTCATTAAATTTCACAAAATTTCGCACTTCGATATAAAATTTATCAAATTTACGCCGTTTAAAGCAAAAACGTGGTATTTTACGCGCAAAATTTATTATCCAATTATCCAAGGAGAAAAAATGTGTAAAGATTGCGGCTGTTCCATAGGCCACACTCACGAAGCGGGCGCCCATTCGCACGCAGATATGACACACGAGCATGTCCATACCCACGCGGACGGCACCGTCCACTCCCACGCTCATATGCACGAAGAAGGGGTCGATCACGAGCACGACGCGCACGATCACATCCACGCAAATGTCGCTATTAGCGACGCCAAGACGATCGAGGTGATGAGTAAAATTTTAAGCGCCAACGACGAGGAGGCCGCTCACAACAGAGCTCATTTTGACGAGGATAAAATTTTATGTCTAAATTTAATGTCAAGCCCTGGCAGCGGCAAGACGACGCTGCTTGAGGCCACTATCAAAAGCGGCAAATTTAAAATCGGCGTCATCGAGGGCGACCTGGAGACTAACCGCGATGCCGATCGCATCATAAAAGCGGGTGCACAGGCCCATCAGATCAGTACCGGCGAGACCTGCCATCTGGATGCCTTTATGGTTCACGAGGGGCTTCATCATATCGATACTAAAAATTTGGATCTGGTTTTTATAGAAAACGTCGGGAACCTCGTCTGCCCTGCGGCATTCGACGTGGGCGCGCACCTGAACGTAGTGCTTCTAAGCGTGCCCGAGGGCAGCGATAAGATCGCAAAATACCCGGTAATATTTCGCCGCGCAGACTGCGTCGTAATCACCAAAACAGCGCTGCTACCGCATTTTGACTTCGATATACAGGAGGTAGTGCGCGAAGTGCACAAGCTCAATCCGAAAGCCGACGTCATCGCGCTTGATAGTAAAAGCGGCGAGGGCGTGGAGAAATGGCTGAAATTCCTACAATACAAGAAGGAATTTCGTTAATGTGCCTTTCAATCCCTTCAAAAATCATCTCGATCGACGAAAATAATTTCGCGACGGTGGAGACTCTGGGCGTGCGCCGCGGCGTGAGCTTGGATCTGCTCCCTGAGCCCGCGGCGGTCGGGGAGTACGTGCTGATCCACGTTGGTTTTGCGATGGAGAAGATCGATACGCAGCGAGCGAAGGAGAGTATCGAAATTTACGAGCAGATTGCAAAGCAGATGAGGACGAGCGATAATATATTGAATGATGACGCCAAATCAAGCAAGCTATATCAAAATAATAAGGAATAAAAGTGGAAGCTATTGCAAGTAGTTTTAAAAGGATTGTTTCTGACGAAAATTTTTTAGAAGTACCGTTTTTTCAAAGAAAGTATGTTTGGAAAAAGGAGCAATGGGAGCAATTATTTGATGATTTAAAAGCCAGTGCATTAAGTAGGAAAGAACATTTTTTGGGTTCTGTAATTTTAAAAAGAAATAGTGGAAATAGAAATTTTGCAAACATAATAGACGGGCAACAAAGAATAACAACATTTTCTATCCTTATAAAAGCAGCATACGATGAGCTAAAAGATGAGCAAAAGAAGCATTTTGATCCTCTGCTTATAGAAGACTACACTGATAATGATCCAAAAATAAAACATTGCAAAGTTGATCGTAAAATTTATACTCAAATAATACAAGGGGTTTATTCTAGCGGTCAAAAAAATGAAAAAAACCTTAAAGAAGGTTTGTTGGACTGTTTAGAGTATTTTAAGATTAGAATTAAAGAAATAGATGACGTGTTTGATTTTTTGAAATTTATAACTGATAAATCAAAGCTTTTTGTAAAGGTAAATTTGGAGTCTACAGAAGATGAGCAAAAGATATTTGACTCAATTAACTCCACTGGAATGCCTTTAAATGCAACTGATATAATAAAAAATGCTCTTTTTGATAGGATAATTAAAATCTCAGATGAAGAATATGCCTTGGATTTATACGATAAATATTGGCGTAATATTTTTGAGCATGACGATAAGTGCTTGCAGTTTTGGGATTCACAGATAACGACAGGAAGAATCAAGCGTTCACAGAGTGAAATTTTTCTTCATGCTTTTGCTTTAATTATAGGCATTTTTGATACCGATAAGCATTCGCTATCGGATTTAAGTTCTGTTTTTAAAACATATATTCAAAATAAGAGCAAAGAGGAATTAGAAGATTTTCTTGTATTGCTAGCTAAATATGCTCAAACTTATCAAAAACTTCCACAAATTACACAAAATATTTTGTTTGATTTTGATGAATATGAAAATAGATTTTTCCACTTAGGATATTGTTTTGGTATTAATTCTTTTTTACCGCTAGTTTTATTTTTAAAACAAAATTTAGAAGAAGATGAGTATAAAAAGGCACTTTATTTGCTTGAAATGACTGTTTTATGTGTATCTGAAACCAAAAATTACAATAAATTCGTAGCAGACATAATTAGTAATTTACAAAATAATTTAAAAAATACTTACATATATATTAGGGAGCAAATTAAAAAATATTATGTAAAATTCTTTGAACATAGCCAAATAGAAGAATGGCTCAATAATATAGAAAATAATGATGCAAAAGTTGTTTTATTTTGGATAGAGCTCTATAGACAGCGTGAAGCAAAAGATTATAAAGACAAGACTGGTTTATGTTACATTTATACACTTGAACATTTAGCACCTCAGAAATGGCAGGAAAATTGGAGTGATATTTTTAAAAATGAAGAAGAAGCTGATAAATTTATATATAAAATAGGAAATATGACACTTTTAAAAGGCAAATTTAATACTGCTTTGCAAAATGCCGCATGGACAGACAAATTAAACGGAAATAATAAATACAAACATTATATTAAAAAATATGCGGATTTAATTATTAACAAAGAGTTGCTTAATATCACACAATGGAATAAAGCAACAATAGAACAAAGAACTATAAAAATCATTAACGATTTTTATAAAATTTGGAATGTTAATATTTTTTTGGAAGAAAATAATGGATCTAATCAAGGATTTTAGGGACAAGGAGCTGATTTTAGCGCTTAGCAAGCTGATAATTTCTAAAAGCAAAAAGCCGCTAAATATTATGGAGATTTGCGGCGGACACACGCACTCGATCATGAAATTCGGACTTCCGAGCCTGGTCGGCAAAAATATAAAATTTATCCACGGCCCGGGCTGTCCGGTGTGCGTAATGCCGCGTAGCCGTATCGATGAGGCGATTAAACTTGCCGCGATGCCGCAGAGTATTTTTTGCACTCTAGCAGACATGCTGCGCGTGCCCGGCTCTCGCACGAGTTTGCAGAAGCTGCGCGGCGAGGGGCACGACATCAGGGCGCTTTATAGCCCGCTTGATTGCATAAAGATCGCACAGGAAAATCCGCAAAAAACGGTGATATTTTTTGCGATCGGCTTTGAGACTACGACGCCGATGAGTGCCGTGCTGATCGATAAAACGCTGAGTTTAGGGCTAAAAAATCTCTTTTTTCACATCAATCACGTCACGGTGCCCGCGCCCGTGCGAGCGATCTTAGACGACGCGGATGTGCAGATAGACGCGTTTTTAGGGCCTAGCCACGTAAGCGTGATCACCGGCGCGAAGGCCTACGAGAGCATCGCGCGAGACTACAAAAAGCCGATCGCCGTAAGCGGGTTTGAGCCGCTTGATATAATGGCGGGCGTGCTGAATTTGGTCGAGCAGCAAAACGCCGGCACCTACGAGGTTTTCAACGAATACGAGCGCGTCGTAAAAGAGGGCGGCAACCAAAAAGCGCAAAATTTGATAGATAAATATTTTGAAATTTGCGATTTTCCGTGGCGAGGGCTCGGCGAAATTCCAAAAAGTGGCATGAAGTTGCGCCCGCAGTACGCGGCGCTGGATGCCAGGGTGCAGTTTGATTGCAGCGTACAGAGCGCTCCCGAGAGCAAGGCCTGTATCTGCGGCGAAATTTTGCGCGGCAAAAAAAGCCCCTATGATTGCAAGGTTTTCGGCAAGCACTGCACGCCGCAAAACCCGATAGGATCGTGCATGGTCTCAAGCGAAGGGGCGTGCGCGGCGTACTATAAATACGGCGACGTCAAGAACGCGGGCTAAATTTTGCGCGCGGTATCGCAGAGCGCAAATTTTAAAAATAAGTCATGCTTTAAAATTTTAACCAAAGTAAAACGTCGGGCTAAAATTTAATTTGAAATTTTACGCGGCGCCGTAGCGGCACGGCTTGTTCGGCTGCGGAATACGGGCTTTAAATTTAAAACCGAGTGAAAAGGAAAAATTTGAACGAAACTATACTTTTAAGCCACGGCGGCGGCGGCGAGGAGATGAATAGGCTCATCAACGAGACGATCTTTGCGGCGTTTGATAATGAAATTTTACGCGCTAACAATGACAGCGCGATACTAAATTTAGACGCCGAGGCTGGTTTTGACCGCACGGCGCCGAGTTCTGCTTTGAATTCGGCGGCTGGTTTCGGCGGCGAGCTAGCTTTCAGCACCGATAGTTTCGTCGTTACGCCTCTGTTTTTTAACGGCGGCGACATCGGCAAGATTGCCGTTTGCGGCACCGTCAACGACCTTGCGATGGTGGGCGCCAAGCCGCTGTTTTTAAGCTGCGCGCTCATCATCGAGGAGGGGCTTGGCCTAAGCGAGCTGCGACGCATCCTGGACTCGATGGCTAGCACCGCGCGAAGCTGCGGCGTTCGTATCGTTTGCGGCGACACAAAGGTCGTGCCGCGCGGCAAATGCGATAAAATTTTCATCAACACTAGCGGTATCGGCCGTGTTTTGCGACCTGCGCGCGTGCAAAACATCAAAGCGGGCGCAAAAATCCTGCTTAGCGGCGACATCGGGCGGCACGGGGCGGTGATACTCGCGGCACGCGACGAGATCGCGCTAAGCAGCGAGCTGCAAAGCGACTGCAAACCGCTTTGCGCTGCGGTAGAAAAGCTGATCTTGCAAGGCGTGAAAATCCAGGCGATGCGAGATGCGACGCGCGGCGGGCTCAGCGCGGTTTTGAACGAATTCGCAAGCTCTAGCGGGCTTGAATTTTTGGTGCGCGAAGAGGATATCAAAATCAGCGACGAAGTGGTGGGTGTGTGCGAGCTGCTGGGCTTCGAGCCTTACGAGCTTGCAAATGAAGGCACTTTCGTAATGATCGTAGAAGATGACGCCGAGGCCGATAGGGCGCTTGAGATACTGCGCGAATTTGACGTAAATGCCGCAATCATCGGCGAGGTGCGCGAAGTAGGGCACGGCGGGGGCGAATTTGAGGGTACTTTGACACCGAAGCTTAGCGCGCAGGACGAATCTATGGACGCGGCGTCAGAAAATAGGGCGGGACAATTTCAAACTTCGCATGCGGCAAAAGGACGAGTGATTTTGCAAAACGCCTACGGCTCGCAGCGATTTTTAGAGCTTCCGAAAGGCGAGCTGTTGCCGAGGATTTGTTAAATTTGCGTGCAAATTTATGCCTAAATTTCAGGCGTATTTTTAAATTTACAACAAAATTTCGCATAAAATACGGCGCGGCCGTAAAATTTAGAGGTAAAAATGCATGAATTATCGATCGTAGCGGATCTTGTAGCGCTATGTGAAAAGGCGCTAAACGCCGAAATAGCAAAGAAAAAAGGCGCGGTCGAGCAGGGCGATAAAAACCGCTGCGGCATCGCCAATACCGCTAGAAATGCAGACTCTGCAAATGTCGACATAATAGACGCTAAAAATGCTGAGAATATGGGCGTTGCGGATATGGATTTGAATCACAAAACTGCCATTTTTGCTGAAAACTTGGATACGAATCCACAGACGTCTTGTGATACATCTAGCGCAAAAAGTCCGCAGATAAGGGAACTGCACGTAAAAATAGGGCGGCTAAGCGGCGTGGAAGCGCATTATCTGCAAAACTGCTATGAAGTCTTTCGTGCAGGCACCGTATGCGAAAATGCGGATCTCATCATCCACACCCAAGAAATCGTCGTAAAATGCAAAAACTGCGGTTTTAGCGGAGATTTGACGCAGAACGACTTTTCTTGTCCGCGTTGCAAAAGCTCTGAAATCAGCGTAATCGACGGCGAGGATATGTATCTAATGCGCCTGGTTATTGAATAAAAGAGGGCCTTTTCTGGGCGCAAAACTTTCCATATTTTAAATTTAACTCCTTGCTATAAGCAAAATTTTATTTCTGCCCAATTTAGATATTTATCTCCTATTTCATTCTTGCAAAAACATATCTCGTCCTGTTGATTTCATTTGAAGTCACGCTAAATCTATATTTATAAAAAGTTCTTCCAAATAAGCGCCGAATGAATCAAAAATACATGAAATTATTCATATAATTATACGTTAATTTCGTATTGGATTTTTACTTGAAAATTATAGTTTTCAATATAAAATACCTAGAATTATAGTGTTTTTGCTCCAAAAAATTGAAAAATAATGAACTACTGATATATATTTTTATATTAATGATTTATATGTAGTAAACGATTTATAAAAATGAATTTTTTGATTTTATTAATTTAGCATCATTTTTCCATAAATTTTTATGGACGTATTTATTTAAATTATAATAAGCTTATTGTATCGCCCTATTTTGTATCTAAATTTGAAACATTAAATTCAATATAAATCATGCTTATATTTTGCATTAATTTAATATTGTAGTAGTATTGACAATGATTATCTCATCTGATATAATAACACGAAAATTTTATCAGATTTTAGGAGTTAAATTTTGAAAGTTTTTACTCTCTCTGAAACTGTAGCTACCCTACTTTTATTGAGCGCCGCAAATCCAGCCATAGCCGACGAGCAAACTAAGCAAAGCGTAAATCTCGGCGAAGTAGAAGTTACCGCAAACAAAATAAGTGAAAATTTAAAGGATGTGCCACAAAGTATCAGCGTCGTAAGTGATACTTAGCTACAAGAACGAGAAGTCAAAAACGTCGAGGAGCTGGTAAAAACTATGCCAAACATTACCGGTGTGGGCGGGATGTACGAGGGCATCAGTACTAGAGGACTCAATCCTTCGATATATACGAGTTCTAACCCCGTTACGGTCTATGTCGGCGGCGTAGCGCAAAGTAACAAAGACGCAGCCTATATCCCCGTTACAAATATCGATCACGTCGAGGTTTTGCGAGGTCCTAGCAGTGCGATCTACGGCAAAGACTCAATCGGCGGCATCATCAATATCGTTTTAAAAGAACCGACTAACGAGTGGAGCGGCAGCGTCGGCACCGAATACGGCTCGCACAAATACATGCTGGGTCTTTTTGAAACCAGCGGCGCGCTGATTGATGATAAACTATT
>NZ_CALKTS010000175.1 GCF_937997595.1 uncultured Campylobacter sp.
GGAAAACTTATATCAGAAACTGTTGAAACTGATAAGAGAGAATCCGCTTAAGTTTGATTGAGCCATAATTTAAAACAATACGCTTAGCCTCTCGCTCAGTGATCAAATTTTATATTTGCATATTCATCCAAAACTACCAAGCAACTTTGATATTTTCCTTTTTGTTAGATCACCTAAAGCTCTATTCGCTATAATATTACTGTAAATTTGGCCCAAAAAAAGAGAAAATAAAAGAACAAATCCCAAAACTGTTAACGGCTTCCGCACCAATGAATGCGGGCGAAACAGACCAGGCGCTAAATGCAGACAAAAAAAGAGGTCGAAAAGGAAATAAAAGCCATAAAGACGAAGGCAAGATAAGCTCGCCGAAGAAGTGCTATTGCTAGGCATCGTAAATTTGGCAAACATCACTGTAAGATCTGCTTACCAGTAGAAAAATTTGTCGGCTACAGTCTGCTTTGAAATTGAGGTTGGTCAGTGGGGTATGCGTGTATGTTTGGGAAGATTAAACATAAACAATCAGATAAAATAAGCAAGGAATAACCAATAAATGAGCAGAAAAAGTATTTTAGAACTAAATTTTACTGAGGCAAGAGAATTTTTTTTAAAACATGAAAGCTATTGCAATATAGACTTGCCAAGGTATTTTTCATTTTCTGAGTTATTAGAAAAAGTATCAAATGAATATTCTGGAAAAAATTTATTAAATGATTTCAGTCAATCAAAAAGTGCAATGGGGGAATTGGATGATGTAAACCATCTTTTATATACCAATAAAGATGGTAAACTATCATGGAGACCATTTCAGGTTATAAATCCTTTAGTCTATGTGGCATTAGTACATGAGATAACCGAACAGATAAATTGGGAGAAGCTGCAGGCAAGATTTAAGAAATTTAGTAAAAACGAAAAAATAAGATGCTTAAGCATACCTGTTCAATCCGAAAATAAACAATCCGATAAGGCTCAGCAAATTTCAAATTGGTGGGAACAAGTAGAACAGCAGTCTATTTTGCTTTCACTGGAGTATGACTTCGTTTTTGATACGGATGTGGCAGATTGTTATGGCTCAATATATACACATTCGATTGCTTGGGCAGTGGAAAGCAAAACAATTGCAAAATCACAGCAGGGAAGAAACAATAAGGGTTTACTGGGGAATATCATTGATACAAGTATTCAAAATGCACAATATAAACAGACCAATGGTATTCCGCAAGGTTCCGTGTTAATGGATTTTATTGCTGAAATTGTATTGGGATATATAGATAGAATATTGGGCGTTACTCTTCAAAGACAGGGTATTGTAGACTATAAAATCCTTCGCTATCGCGATGATTATCGGATATTTGTTAATAACTCTAATGATGGAGAAATAATTTTGAAATTACTTTCTGAAATCATGATGCCTTTTGGATTGAAATTAAATGCAAGCAAAACAAAAGGGAGTCAAGATGTTATCACTCAATCAATAAAGAAGGATAAGTTGGCTTGGTTATTTATTCCACAAAATTATCGAATCGGTTTGCAGAAGCAACTATTGCTTATTAGGCAGCATAGTGTTAATTATGCTAATTCTGGTAGTCTAAATACGGCATTAAATAAATTTGACAAGAAAATAGAAAAAATTAGAAATAAAAAAAGAAAGATACGCAATAAAGAACAGCTTATCAGTATTACAACGGATATTGCATATAATAATCCAAAGGCAATACCTGTATGTTGCGCAATCATTAGCAAATTACTTTCAGAATTAGATGATAGTAAAAATATATCTTTATTGGTTTACAAAAAATTAAGCAAAATGCCTAATTCTGGTTTTGCACAAATTTGGCTACATAGAATGTTGAAAGAAAATTTAAATGAATTTAAATTTTCCGAGAAAATATGCAAATTACAGAATAGCCATATAAATCTATGGAACTATAGTTGGGTAAAAGGTAGAAATATGTTGAATATACTGAGCAATACGCCTATTTTTCTCCAATCCGAATTTGATAAATTAGATAGCGTTATTCCAAATAATGAAATTGATCTTTTTGATTATTAGTAAGCAAATGTAAATACCACAGTTTTCAAGTAGCCCATAAGCCCAGTAGTAATACGTACTAAGCACAAGAAATCGCGGCGATTTATCAATTGACAACAGTCTTGAGATAAAAACGTTACAACGAGCACAAAGAGATTTTGTGCAACGTGTTTTGATCACACTTTTGCATGGGTCGCAACACCGTATGTTAAATTTAAGGAGCGCCTGCTAAATGTGGTTAAATTTTTGCGCCAAAATTTTTAAATTAAGAGCTCTCAATGCCGCATCGCTCATAGTCTATAAAAAATCATATAAATTTCAAAACTAAATTAGGTCGGACTTGCGCCCGACCGGTATCAGAAAGGAGGGTTAAAATATATAGACCGCGCCGAGCACGATAAACGCTCTTAGGCAAAAGCCGCCCACAAGTACGCCGTATTCGTTATAAACGCAGCTTTTTATCTCCTCGCCGCCGTGCGCGCAGACGCTGCCGTCTGCATTCACGCTGCAGCTGCGAAGCATAAATTTACTTCCGCCTAGCAGCGGTAGTGCAAGCCCCAAAATAACAAAGCCTATCCAAAACATCGGCGCAAGCGAGCCGCCGACTATCTTGGTTACGCTAGCCATACCCGCAGCCTCGCTTCTCACGCTAGCAAATAGCGCTAGCACCGCAACAATCTCAAGCGCGACTAACACGACGTGAAATTTATGCGCACAGTGGCTTAGGCCGTGCCCGGCATTTAGCGTAGCGGCGGCGTTTGCGCTAAGCCCCGTAGAGATCGCGGAGATCGTAAATAAAATCGGCAGCCATACGCTAGCCCAAAGTGGGATCGCCTTTACGACGTAAAGTAGTAGCCCGGTATACCCCATCACTCCAAGCGCCAGAATAGCTCCGAGCGTGAGCATCATATCGCAAATTTTACCGCTCTTTTTGATCTGCAAAAGCACTAAAACGCTAACCACGATGAAAAATGTAAGCAGATATGTACCTATGCTCATCATCGAAACTGGGCGCGTATAGAGCTGCAAAATTTTAAGAGGATTTATCGCGGCGCTCGGCGCCAAGTCAAATAGCAAAAGCGCGGTTCCTATTATTACCGCAACGGGTGCTAGCAGAAAGCCGAATTTATAAAACCTCTCGTTTAATGAACCCAAAAAGCCTTTGTAAGCCAAAGCCGAGCACAAAAATGCCCCGGCGCCTAGACCGCCTAAAAATAGATAGATGACTATGAGCCATCCCCAAGTCGTCTGTACCATTGTCATTCCTTTAAATTTTCAAAAACTTCAGGATCTTTTAGCGCACTTTTAAGCGCATCCATCTCGCTATTTAGATAGAGATTTAAAAAGCTCCCGAAACTCTTCCAAACGTCTAAATTTGCGTGCTCGTCGCAACGAGCGGCAAATTTGCAAAACCACTGCGACGGATGAGCGGCGATAAATTCCGCCTTTTTACGCAGAATTTCGTTAAATTTAGCCTCATCCTCCGCCTTTAGCGCGCTAAAACTTAGAAAATAAAGATATTGCAACTCGTACCCGATGAAATCGTCGGGAAATTTATCAAGCTGCGCATCCTCGAGTTTTAGCCCCGAGCTTTCATAAAAGCTTCGCACCTGCATCGTCTTTGCCCCAAACATCGTTTGATAGTCGAAATACACCGACTCGTAAGGCTCGGCTTTGGGACGCTTAGGGCCTACGAAGAGCCTATTGAATTCGTAGCGAATTTCATCGATTAAGCTTGGCTCGCTTTTGCATTTGGCAAATTCGAGGATAAATTTGTGCTCTTTAAGCTTAGGCGCAAAATCCTGCGTCAAATTTAAAAGCTCGTCCAAATTTTCACTGGTAAGAGGTACCAAAAATACCTGCCTCAAAAAGTCCTCGACGTAAAGACTCTGCTTTAAATTACGCATCTTTTTATCCTTAGTGGATAAACTCGTTGCGCTTCATACGAGGATAGAAGCGGATGTTCGGCTTCGTAAAAAAGCGCTTAAAGCCCGGCATCTCTTTCTCCATCCCCGCGCTATCGCTCACGTCGCTATCGACCAGCTTTAGCACGTCGCAAGGACAGCCCGCTACGCACGCAGGCTCCTCGCCGCGCTCGAGCTTCTCGGCGCAGAGGTTGCACTTTTGCGCTTTGCCGTCTTTGCCTTTGGTTATTGATCCATAAGGACAGGCTACGATGCAGTATCCACAGCCGATGCATTTATCGTGCAGCGGCTGAACGACGCCGTTTTCAAGCTTAATGTAAGCTCCCACGGGACAAACATCCATACACGCAGGCTCTTCACAATGGTGGCACGAATGCGAGATGAAAATTTCCTTTTCGATCTCGTCTTCATGGATGAGCATCATATCGACATGGCGCCAGTTGATGTCGGGGTCTTGGTTATGATAGACCTGACATGAAATTTCACACGCCTTACAACCTATGCAAAAGTTGTAATCAAATAAAAATCCTTGTTTTCGTTTCATTTTATGCCTCCTGTTTTGCAGCTTTTTTTACTTCACAAAAGCTTGCGGTATAGGTCGATCCGTTGCCTAAATCACTCACTCCGTCTGAGCAAAGGATGTTCGCTCCCGTGCGAGATTTGGTGACTTTGACCCAGATATTATTCCACGCATAGACGATGCCCGGCTGCATCTGATTAGTCTCAACCGCCGTAAATATCGCCGTGCCCTTTTCATTTGTGGCTTCAACCGTATCGCCCTCTTTGATACCGCGCGCCAGCATATCCTCGCGCGTCATAAATAGCTCGGCGTTGCCCTTTACGATGACGCGTTTTAGGATGTAAGGCATATTGCCCCAGTTTGAGTTATCCTGAAGCTGCGTTCCCGGCGTCATAAAATAAAGCGGATATTTTTTCAAATAATCTTTGCCGAAATTTTTATGTTTTTCGTAGTAATCCCAATCGTCGTCAAGATCGATCACCGGGTGATAGCCTGCGCCCTTGAAAGATTCGGAGTAGAGCTCGCACTTGCCGCTTTTGGTACCGAATACCAGCTTGTCCTTCGGCGCATAAGGGTAGTAAGGAAACTGATCTTTCATCGTCTCAGGCGTTCTAAACGGCTTGATCCAGCCTACGCTTTTTAGTTTTTCGTAAGTGATATTTTGCTTTTTGGCAAATTCCGTATCTAAAAACCTTCTGCAAACCGTCTCGCTATCCCAGTCAAAGCACTCCTCGGTATATCCCATCGCCTTGGCTAGAGCGTTAAAAAATTCCAAATTCGTCTTGGCTTCGCCCAGCGGTTTGACGCTTTGGGCGTTGTAGCAGACGTAGCCCGAAATTTGATCGTTTTGAATATCTTCGCTCTCCATAAAGGTAACGCCCGGCAATACGTAGTCAGCGTAATCGCAGGTGTCGGTATCGTAAGGATCGATGACTACCAAGAAAAAATCGTCGTCCATCACGCGTTTTTTGATTAAATTCGTATTGGGCGCCGTTACCATCAAATTTGAGTTATAGTTGATACAGGCGCGAATGACCGTATTTATCGGCTTACCTAGATAGGTCGGATTTTCCTTTTGGATACCTTTGCCAAATTCTATATAGCTTATTTGCTGGCGCTCTATCTTTTTGCCTTCCGCGTCTTTCGGCGAAAGATCTGGCATGCAGTTATCGAAGTTAAAGCAGCCCTTTACGTGCACGTAAGCCCAGAATAATCCGCCGCCAAGTTTTGTAAGGCAGCCCGTAAGTACCGGCAAGAAGGTAACCGCACGCACTAGCCTTGCTCCGTTAAAGTGTCTTTGGCCGCCGTCGCCGTGCATAATGGCAGGCGCTTTGGCGTGGGCGTATTCTCGCGCAAAGACTTTGATCTGATCGACGCTTGCTCCGCACATTTCAGATAGTTCGCCATAAGTGTAGAGTGAGCACTCATGTACTAGATCCTCAAAGCCGGTTGTATATTTTTCTACGAATTCATGATCATATAGATCTTCTTCTATCAAAAATTTGCAGACCGCTAGACAAAATGCCGGATCGCTCGAAGGCTTTAGCTGGATAAACATATCGGCTTGGTTTGCGAGCGGAATTCTGATCGTATTTATGACGATGATCTTACCGCCTCGCTTTTTGACGCGGTGGGCAAATCTGATCCAGTGCACCGCCGTATAGGCTTCGTTTGAGCCCCAGCTGATATACATATCGCTCTCATCGACTTCCAGCGCGTCTTTTGAAAAGTCCGTACCGATAACGCTCGGCGTGCCCGCATAGCGCGGCCAGTCGCATGGATTACGTACAAGCCTCGTAGCGCCATATTTTTCAAAGAAATTTCCAGGCGCGATAGTCTTTGAGATATGCCCTTCGTTGCCCGAATAGACAAATTCCGTCAGCGCCTCGCCGCCGTATTTTGCCTTGATCTCGGTAAGCTTTGCGGCTATCTCTTTTAGCGCTTGATCCCAGCTGATGCGCTCCCATTTACCCTCGCACTTTTTACCGACGCGCTTCATCGGATACATTATACGATCGGCGTTGTATAGGTGCATTGCGTAGGTATGACCTTTGACGCAGACCGTGCCTTGCGTTAGAGGGTGCTTCGGATCGCCCTTGATGCTAACCATCTTGCCGTCTTTGATCTCTGCAATCATCGAACAGGCGTCGCGGCAGTTTCTAGGACAGGTGAGGTAGTGATACTCTACGCCCTGTTCGTTTTTATAGGATTTCGGTTTAAAATCCACCTCAAACTGCTCCATACCAAATAGGCTTGGAGAGGCTCCCGCCGTAGCTAGAGCCGCTCCCGCGCCTTTTAAGAAAGAACGTCTTTGCATCTCTTCTCCTTAAATGTGGGCTTTATTTCATATCGTATATGAAAACTTTATTTTCTTTGCCTTCGCGCGAAAAAACATAAAATTTGCCGTCCTTCACCGCAAGCGCTCTTGCGTTTGCCGCTCCGCTAAAACTATACGCATCCTCAATTGCATGCGTTTGTAAATTTAGCTTTAAAATGGTCGAGAAATTTTTACTCAAAAGATAAACTGCATCAGGCTGAGCGTCGATGCCCGTGACATAGTATTCGCCTAGGCTCCTGCCCTCTTTTAGCTTTAAATTTGAGCCGATTTGCGGAATGAATTCCTCCAAAATCATCTTATCGTCGCCGTCAAACACCGCCACGCTCCAATAATCCCTCACGTCGTTAGGCACGGACGCAACGATAAATTTATTCGCAGCCGCGTCGTAATCCCAGCCGAGGATGTATTGCTGCTTTGCTCGAAGCGTGGAGAAGCGCCCTTTGTTGCCGAGATCGTTTAGCTTCCATTTATCCCAGCCCTCGGTCAAGTGCCTCCACTGGCTATTTTGTTCCTCTGCACTAAGCCCGTCCGCAGGCTCATAAAATACGAAAGTTTTATTAAAGCTTATCATGCCAAGCTCGTTTTTATACCACGTCGCACCTACGGTCGCTTCCATCTCCATTATAAAGTGGCGATCGTGCTTACCGTATCTAAGCGGCTTTAAATTTTCATCCGCAACGTAAAATTCGTTATTTTTCGAAACCAGCGCAAACTGCTTTTTATCTGCGTCGTAGTCTGCTCCCGTAATCGGCGCGTCGTTTTGTAAGCTTAAGCTCACTTCCGCACTCGGCGTACCGAGCTCTTTCACGCCCTCAAGCGCACCCGCTTTGCTATCGAGATTAAACTCAAATCCAAACGCCAGAGCCGCTAGCGCCGTAAAAATCATCAGCTTTTTCATCTTTTTGCTCCTTAGTTTGGCAGATCCGGAAGCTCCGGATTCCAATCGAATCTAAAATCAAGCGCGCTTTGCCAGTGATCTTTCTCCCAGAACCATTTTGCAGGATCAAGGCTCATCCTAGCCGGCGTACTAGAGCCCAGATACGGCGGCGGACCCGAGACGATGAAGGCCTGTGCGCAGTTTGCGGCGATGATGACGATGAAGATTAAATTTGCGATCTTGCCTAGAGGCAAGTAGCGCAAAAACTCGCCGTATTCGCCGCTCGCGCTCTTTTTCATTATCTCGCCCAAATTTTTGCTACATAAAAATATAACCGCCAAAAATGTGATCACGCAAAAATCTACGACGATGACCCAAAGCTGCGTGTGTGCACCTAAAATTTCAAGTCCGAAGCCCTGCTTTATGTCAAGGTAGCCGCCGAACGTACCGTCAAGGCTATAATGGATAAAGCCGTTGAACATTCCCCAGCAAGCCATTAGCAAAAGCGCCGCGACGTAGCCGGGTTTTAGACCGTATCTAAGGATAAAAAGCGCGATAAGGCTGATGGCTATCATAGTGATCCTCTCCGCCCAGCACATCACGCACGGACTATCTCCCATACCAAAGCCCAGTATCAAACAGGCTATGCCGACCGGGAGCGCCACGAGGGCAATGATGGCTAGCGACATTAGGTTAAAAAATCCTCGCTCGGCGGCGGGAATTTGATTTTGTTCTAAATTTTGCATATCGCCCTCCTAAAAGTTGCCTACCGGCACGACGACCCATAAATTTACGTAAAACTCGAGCGCGATCAATATCGCGCAGCCTGCCGCCGCACAGCCCGTAGCTAGATTTTTCCTCTGCGGCTTAAAATATAATATAAGCCCGCTGATCAAAAATAGCGTCAAAATAAGAAATTCCATTTCAAACCGTCCTTTCCTAATAAAATTTAATCCTAAGCATGCTTATTCTTAAAGAAATAATATAATTTTATTTATTAATTATAGTTTAAAAAATAGATTTTTTCGTTCATATTAAATTTTTTGTATAAAATTTTCCTACAAAAAATCTATTTTTATAAATTATTTTATTATATTTAAGTGAATATTAAAGATATAATTAAAATTTTACAAATTATTTTACTCGCTGATATTTTTTATCCTTAAGATAAAATTTAAAACAACTTAAACAAATATTGTGTAATATTTCAAAAGTATCTTGACCTAAGGCGAAATATGGAAAATATATTTTTAGAATCTTACGACGTATTTAAGGTATCGAAAAACGCGAGCAAGCTAAAAATTTACAACGACTTTTTAAGAGACAACAAAAGATACTCCGTAACGCGCTGCTATTATGTCATAGTCGTGGATAATACATTTTTGACCTACTCGCATTTGATGATTTATGAGGAGCTGCTTTATCTTCTGTATTCGCAGAACAAGCTAAAAAACGGCGATTTTTCGTTGACGCTCAAAAAATCGGAGCTCGCGAAAAAATTTAAGACCGATATCACCAAAAGCGCGACCGAGACGATAAAGCGCTTCTATGAGATGAAACAAGTCAAAATCACTATTTTCGTAAAAGACAAAGTTGAAAAACAGATGAATATTATCGAACGTATCGACGCGCCGCAAAGCGAGAAATACGGCGACATCCCCGACGAGATCAATATCTCGCTAAATTCAGAGTTCGTGCGGCTCTACCGCTGTGCGTATCTGGATAAGATCGAGTATTTAAATAGCTTTGATATTGAACAGGGCAGCTTCATCCGCTACTTTATGCAGCACGAGCTGGACGGCGGCGTCAAAAGCTCTGCGATCATCGATAAAATGGGCGTTACAACGTATCTGCCCTTCACTTATAAAAAGCGCTTCGAGCAAGAGATCGCAAGAGTGAGCTTTTACTATAAAAACGAGAAATTTTGCATAAAAGACGGCTTTGTTGTCATCGAAAACCACGAAAACAAGGCGATAGATAATCAAAACGCGTCGATTGAGCTTTTCGGCGTGATATACGAGCAGATAACGCAAAACTGCACGAAATCCGTTACGCTAAACGAGCAAAATTTAGCGAAGTATTACGCGCGCTTCGGCAGGTTTGAGACCAGCCAGACGGTATTTAAAATTCTAAGCAACATGGAGCTCATGCTAAATCAATCGATGCAGAAAGAAAACGCAAAGATCGCCTGCTTTTCGCACTTTTTCGAAAGTATCGTCTGCAAAAACGGCGAGGAATTTGAAATTTTGATCGAGCTAAATCAAAAGGGCTTTGAGTATATCGTCTCGCGTAGCGCAAATTTGGACTTTTGGAATGTCGAATCCGCAGACTATGGACTCACGCCGTATCCTGTAAATAGCTGTGCGACAAACGGCAAGCTAGGATAAATTTAAGGCGGTAAATTTTAAAATTTATCCGTAAGATGCGAGAGTACGCCCGCCGCATCTAGGACAATTCACGAGCAAATTTTAAAAATTTACTCCTGTGTCCTTAGCTCGGCGATGAGCCCGTCAAGCTCGCCGCTATTTTGCGCGCTCAAAAGTCGTTCGTTTATGAGCCGCATTTGCGCCGAAAACTCGCTATCAAGCATATCTGCGACGAAATTTTCGCTCTCGCTTTCATCCGCTACCGGATACATATCGCGCCAGATGTCGGTTATCCACCAACCGCACTTCGAGACGCAGGTAAAGTCCTTCAAAACGCCCATCTTTAGCCTCATCATCACTTCGTCGGTTTGTTTGATCTCGCTTGCGACGAAGTCTTTGTGGATGCCGTCTAGGCATGTAAAAATGCGATGCCCTAGGCTTTGGACGCTGTTTTCGGAGCAGATCCTAAACTGAAAGATGCTATCTTTAAAATTTAAATCAGACAAGCAAATTGGATGCTTTTGAGTAAAATTCGGAAACGAATCAAAGCTCCTATCGTCGATGCTAAGCGCCCAGTTAGAGCTTGGATTTTTGCGGGCGAACTCGCCGAAACTAAGCCTGATAAATTCTTTATAGCTTAGCTCTTCGGCGGTGAAAAAGTCGTAGTTGGCGCAGTTTGTAGCTTTAAAATCTTTAAATTTCATGATCCCTCCCGTAAAATTTTAGCAAAAAGTATCGAGTGCGTAATTTTACCATTTGCTTTTAAGAATTTATAAATATTTATTTTCAAATCCAAACAAATACAAAGCCAAACTATAGGAATTTTTTTGTAAAATAATAATATATTCGAAAGGCGGCGAGCTTTTCGGTATCGTAAAAAGGCGCTTGGGCGCGAAATAATATTTTGGTGTCAAGAGAGAGACTTGAACTCTCGACCTCCGGCTTATGAGACCAGCGCTC
>NZ_CALKTS010000176.1 GCF_937997595.1 uncultured Campylobacter sp.
ATAGCTTGTATTCATCTTTTTTATGTATATCCGCACCTAGCTTTATAAGCTCTTGAGTGGTATTTGTATCGTCCCAAAAGCTATAATACATCACTGGCGTTACCCCTCCGTGCATAGTATGATCGACGGATAGATTGTTATCTTTCATAAATTTTAAAATTTCATCAGTTTGCTTGCTTTTTAAAAGTCTTTTTAGCTCTACGTCTATGGCGGGTTCTTTGAATATGTTTTTTGGATTTGAATTATAATCTATATCCCAATGTCTAAATGCAAAACTTTGCATCTCCGCTTCGCTTACATACTTGTCAAGTCCCGCTTCTTTAGTAGCATCAGAGCCTATCGTAATAGTGTAGTGAGATTGAGATTTATGAAGTCCTACTCTTCCGCTTATGAATAGATACAAAATAAGGCAAGCAAAAACTACGATGAATTGCAATATGGCTTTTAAATATTTCAAAATTTCCCCTTAGAATTAATTAGGAGGATTATATCTTAAATCAAATTAAATCGAAATTTTACATGGCGGGCGGGTAAAATTTTATATAAATTTAGCCCGCAAGCCTTGAAATTCGAGCAAATTTAGAATATAAATGCGTATTTAGAATTTTAATTAGCTTTATTCTAGATCGCTCAAAAGATCCGCCAAGCTCACGCTTGATAGGGATTTTTTAAAATCATTCTGAATGCGAGCAAAGCGCGGCGCGAGTACCGCCTCGATCTTGCCGCCCACGGGGCAGGCGCTAGGCGAGCCTTTGTGCAGGCGAAACATCGCGCCCTCCTCGCTCACCGCCTCGTAAATGTCTAAAAGCGTGATGAGCCGCGCGTCGCGAGCCAGCGTGATGCCGCCCACACCAGCGGTCGTGAGTACCAAGGCTGCGTTTCTTAGCTGCGAGATCAGCTTGCGCGCGATGGCAGGGTTTATCCCCGAGCTTGCGGCGACGAAATCGCCCGTGACCTTCTCCTCGCGAAAATACGCGACGCAAAGCATAATGTGAACGGCGAGTGAAAATTTTATACCTACTTGCATAGCCGACCTTGATTTAAATTTAAAACCGCACGTTAGTTTCGTGCGGCGTTATTTTAGCTAAATTAAGCAAAATTTTAAGCTCACGCCCTCTCGCCGACGGCGGTAAAGCGCTTTTGCACGAAGGCGCCATTTTTTAGCTCGTCTATGACAGCAAGCGCTAGGTCTGCGTAGCTGATATAGCTCTCGTTTTTGGAGTTTAGTATTAGATTATCGCCGCCAAGGACGTATTTGCCCGTGCGAGCGCCGTTTGCGTCATAGTCTCCAGCAGGCGAGACGTAGGTCCAGAGCACGTCGCTTCTGTCTTTTAGCTCAAAAAACGACTCCGCAGTCGCCCTTGCCACGCCCATATACTCAGGCGGGAAGTCAGGCGTATCCATAGCCATAGTGCCTTTATCGTCCGCGTATAGCGTACCCGCGCCGCCGATGACGAGTAGTCTCGTTTTCGTACCGCTAAGCGCATCTGCTAGGTGTTTTACTACCTTTTTATGAAGCGGAAATGTTTCGGGCGTCCAAGCCGCAAATGCGCTGATAACAGCGTCAAAGCCAGCTAGATCGGTCTTTGTTAGTTCAAAAATATCTTTGTAGACTACTTTAACGTCGCCGTTTTTATACTCTTTGTTTCGCACGATAGCCGTTACGTCATGCCCTTGTTTTAGGGCCTCTTGCACCAAATTTAAACCTGATTTTCCGTTTGCTCCGATGATTGCTACTTTCATTGTTTCTCCTTTAAATTTGATTTTATTTGCTTGCTCGCACAGCCGCTACTGCTAATACTCGCACATTTGGCGCCGTCTTGCCGCGCCTCGCAGTTTAAAATTTACGCTCGCGTTTTATCGCGCGCCTTGCGAAATTTACAGCCAGCTTGGCTTTACGTCCTCGTTTATCACGCCGTCACTCATCGTATACTGCTCCAGGCTGCCGCGTTTGGTCTGGATACAGATAAACTTCATCCCCTGCGCGCCCGCCTTAAAGCATCTTTTGCCAGCCGGATCGATGCGGATCGCGTCGCCCTCGCCCACCGCCGTCTCCTCACCGTCAATGAAAAGCGTGCCGCCGCCTTTTAGCACCAAATAAAGCTCCTCGTTTTGCTTGTGCGAATGCACGAACGGCACGCTCGCGTTTGCGGGAAGCTCATTGATAGAAAGCTCGCAGCCGCTTAAATTTAGAGCGTCTTTCAGCTCGACTCTCGGTTCGCTTTTCGTTGAAACGATCTTGTAGTTTGACATCTTTGTCTCCTTAGATTTTTGTTGTAATGCTATAACTTACAACTGATGAGCGAAGTATAATAAAATTTTGTTGTAATATCAAGGGTTACAGCAAAAAATTCCGCAAAATTTGACGCAAAATTTAAAATCAGCTAGAATCCGCGCGATTTTAACCAAAGGAATTTTATGCAAAATAGCGCATTTAAGACGCTAACGCTCATTGCAAAGAAAAATTTTAAAAAGCTGTTTTTAACGTTTAGCCTGGTTTTGGCGGAAAACGGGCTATTTCTCGTCTATCCCATACTAGCTGGTATCGCCATAAACGCCATCGTAGCGGGCGATACGCTTTTGGCACTTAGCTACTCGTGCATGGTGTTCGTGGGCTGGGGGCTTGGCTCGATTAGGCGGCGCGTGGATACGCAGGTGTTTACTAGGATATACGCGGGACTTGTCGTAAGCGTGATAATGAACGAAAAAAGAGCCGCAAAAGACGAAAGCGCCGTAATCGCGAGAGCAAATTTATCTCGCGAATTCGTGGATTTTTTCGAGCAGCATTTTCCCGTGTTTTTTACCTCGGTCGTCTCGATTTTCGGCTCGGCGATCATGCTTTTATTTATCGAGTTCTACGTGGGTTTGGCTGTTTTTGCCCTGCTCGCGGTTTTTGGAGTTTTGCTACCCAAATACATCGCCAAAAACGACCGCTTGTATCTAAAGCTAAACAACCAGCTAGAGCGCGAGGCAGGACGCATAAGCGCAGGCGATGAGCGCACGCTAAAGCGCCACTACGACGTGCTTTCAAAACTTCGTATCCGCATATCAAACAGAGAGGCGATGAGCTTTTTCATCATCGGCGCGAGTGCGGCGGCGATTTTTAGTTTGGCGATATTTTTGCTCTCAAGCAAGCAGGCAAACGCGGGCCACATCTACTCGGTGCTCACCTATCTCTGGACGTTTGCGATCAGTCTTGACGACGCGCCGAGACTAATAGAGGAGTTTAGCAAGCTAAAAGACATCGGTAAGCGCGTAGATGCCGGACTAGAAGGCGATATAGATAAAATTTAAGCGCTTTTTTGAGGTATAATGTATCTAAAATTTGCCCAAAAGCGAGGTCAAAATGCACGAAAATCACGCCCACTGCGCGCATTCGCACACGTCAAATAAAACCGTTTTGAGAAATTCCTTCCTTATGATATCCGCTTTTATGCTGATCGAGGTCGCAGGCGGCTTGGCGACAAACTCGCTCGCCCTGCTCTCCGACGCCGGACATATGCTATCAGACGCCGCAGCACTCGGGCTTTCGCTATTTGCGTTTAAATTTGGCGAACGTAAGGGCAATCTGCAAAAGACCTTCGGCTACAGGCGGATCGAAATTTTAGCCGCGACGATAAACGCCGTCACGCTCATCGTCATCGCCGTTTTTATCGTCATCGAGGCGACGCGGCGCCTGCAAAACCCACCCGAAGTAGCCACCGCGGGCATGCTCGCCATCAGCACGCTGGGTCTTGTCGTAAACATCGTCGTGGCTCTCTACATGCTGCGCGGCGGAGACGTGAGAGAAAACGTCAATATGCGCGGCGCCTACATGCACGTACTCGGCGACGCCCTGGGCTCGGTGGGCGCGATCGCGGCGGCTTTGGCGATGATGTGCTTTGGCTGGGGCTGGGCGGACGCGGCGGCTAGCGTGCTCGTGGCCGCGCTCATCGTAAAAAGCGGCTGGGGCGTGCTAAAAGACAGCCTAAACATCCTGATGGAGGGCTCGCCAAAGGGCGTGTGCCTGGACGGGCTCGTCGCGCAGATCAGGGGCGTGGACGGCGTGCTTTCGGTGCACGACCTGCACGTCTGGAGCATAACAAGCGGCGCAAACGCGCTCACGGCTCACGTGGTGGTCAGCGGCGAGCTGAGCGTGCGCGAGGCAGAGCGGATCATGGCAGAAATATCGCACGAAATGGAGCACCTGGGCATCACGCACACGACGCTGCAGCTTGAAAGTAGCGACAACGAATGCGCTGACGAGCTAATCTGCGAAGTAAGATCAAATGGCGCAGGCGGGCATTTGGGGCATAGTCATTAAATTTTGGATTTGGAATTCTGCTCGACTTATAGTTTTGAAATTTAGCTTGATTTGGAATTTAAAATTTGGCTTGAGTTTTAAATTTTAAATTTTGCCCACACCGCGAGATTTCGGAATTTTAGAATTTTGAGATTTTAAATTTTAAAATTTTGCGCTCGTTATGAAATTTTAAATCCATTCGCATAACGGAATTTTAAAATTTCGCCCCGCGGACGCCGTTTCAAAATCAGGCGCTGTACACGCAAAATAGTAGAATTTTACACAGCGCGTTGCTGTACCATTCAAAACGGCGCCTATGCGTTGCGGAATTTTTAAATTTAACCAAGCATACCGCGCCTCTAAATTTTAAAATTCCGTGCCGCAAATTGAGCTATAAATAGAGCCATAAATTTAAACTACGCATCAAAATTTTGGCTAAATTTCACTCATTATTTGCCTACCTATTTGAGCCTGTTAAAAGCAAATTTGCCGTATAATCTCGCGAAATTTCAGGGAGCCAAGGTGCGCAAAAACATAAAATACCTAATTTACAAGTTTCTTTTAGGCAATGTCTTTTTGGCAGTTTTTTTGATTTCATTTTACGTTGCTTCATTACATCTCTCAAAACTTTTAAATGTTGATATAATAGGCCTTTTGAAGGGGTATTTTTTATTCCCGGGCGATATTCGTCTACCTTTTTCGACGGTAATTCTTGAGCTATTTTCATTCTATATCAGTAGCAGTTTGAGTGATTTTTATGTCAAAGGCATCGATCGCAAGCTCAATGTTATATTTTTCATCGCCTTTGCGACGATAGGAATTTTAGCCCTTACCGCCATTATTCTTATCGCAACATTCGGTTTTATGATATATGGTATGGATTTAGATAAAAAACTAATGGCAATTTTATCCGCCGCGGCATTATTCATGGGTATCTGCTCAACGGTATATTTATTTCGCAAAAGCGATTACGAGCTCGGTAAATTTTTACAGATCATCAGCCGAAAAAGAAGCGGTGAGATCAATAAAAAGCTATTCCCTATCTTGCTGCTTATTATATCTGCAACTTGGTTGGGTCTTATCTTTTTTGCATCTAGATAAAGCTAAATGCCCAGTTTAAATTTCGTCCGTATGCGCTAAATTTAATAGGCGTAGATCACACGCACGGCGCGACGGAATTTTAAGCACGGAATACTTTTTTATTAAAATTTAAACCTACGCATTATAATTGCAGGAATTAAAAAGGACGGCAATTGGATATGAAAAAACATATATTAATCGCAATTTTAGGCTTGCTTTGCGCCTTTATAGATATTAATTACATAGGTTTTCTTATCGCATTAAATTTGATAGTAGTCTTGGTTTGCGCCGTTTTTCCTTTTATGAAAAAGAATTATATATTTTTTCTACTGCTTGTCTTAAATTTAGCTTTGTATTTGAATAATATCTACACCCCTTTTGAAAAGCCCGAGCTTTGGACTTATAGCATACCTGCGCTGGCAAATGCCACATATGTGCTAGTCGCTTTAGTTTATGCTTCGGGATTTGTCGCTTTTGTCCCGCTTGCGGCATATATCTGTTTTTTATACTCGCTCTGCGCCGTTGCTTGCAGCATACGTGAAAAATTTTAAAGCTTACGCTAAATTTGCAATCAAAATTTTAAGCTGCTATTGCGTATAATTTCGCAGAATTTTAAGGATTGCGTATGAAAATATATTTCTACAAATTGCTCCTAGGCATCGTACTGATGGGCATATTCTCGTTCTCGCTCGGCTTTACTTTATCGCACATTGGCATAATATTAAATGCGTTTTTTGGCGTACTGCTATTGCCCTATGCTCCTTTTAAGGCCGAGCTCGCAAAAGCTATCTTAACGATAATCTCCGCATTTTATATCGCAAATAAAATTATTAATTTTCGCATTTTAGGCATCGATTGCAAGCTAAATTTTATATTTTTTATCGCCTTTTCGACGATAGGCGTGATTATCGTTTCTTTTCTGTCTTTGTTTTTGATTTTCGGCATGATCGTATGGCAGAAGTCTGATACGGCATTTGCGGCGATGTGCCTATCCCTCGGATCGATTTGGACCGCCTGGCTATTTCATATCAGTGAATACAAGCTTGGGGCTTTCTTGCAAAATTGCAGCCCTAAAAGGAAATATAATATAGATAAAGTGCTAGTGTTCGTCATAATAATAGTAGTTGCGCTGATTTTTATATCGGCAGTAATATAACCTTTCATTTTAAAATTTTAAACCAGCCGTAAAATTCGTTCGCTTCCAGGTGTGGATCGCCTGCGCTGGAGATGAAAAGCGGCTGTAGCGCAGCATTTGCTCTAAAATTTCCCGCGTCCCTCATCTGCGCGCTGTAAAAAATAAGCGCGTGGCTCGCAAACTGCGCGAACTCGTCAAACGAGCTCGCCCCCGCCTCTATCATCGTGATTTTGGCACCCGCAGGCAGCGACTGCGAGACCTCTACCTTGCGCCCTGCGACGCCGAAAAGCGGAATGCTCGCATCAAAATCCGAAAGCGCGCGGCGCGAGTATATCCAAACATCAGGCGCGCGCAGCTTTAGATTTTGCGGCGCAACGCGCGCGTCTAGCGCCGACATATCAGCACTACCCACCAAAGTGCTAATTTCGTCAAATTTAGCCGCACGCACGTCCAGCGTCGGTCTGTCGGCGCGCACGGTCTGCCCGCCCACGCCTACGTAATCGCATACGCTGCGCAGCTCGTGCACGAACGCGCGCTGCTTCTCGCTACCGATCCGCCCATGCACCGCGCCGTTTAGCGTTGCGTTGATTTTAATGAAGCAAAAGCCGCTTTCGCGCGCCAGATAAAACGGCTCCGCAAGCTCCGCCGCCGCGGCATGGCAAACGTCAAATTTCACCTCTATGCCCCCGCGGCGTAAAATTTCCGCGCCGCCCGCAGCCTGCGCGTTCGTATCGCGCGCGCCGATTACCACGCGCGATAGCCCGAGCTCCGCCAAAAGCTCGGCACAAGACGGGGTCCTGCCGCGGTGTGCGCAGGGCTCAAGCGTGACGTAGGCGCAAGCGCCGCGCAAAAGCCCGCCGTGGCGATTTAAGATGAAATCGTAAGTGAAGCTCGGCTGCAAAAGCGCGCTTTTTAGGGCTTTTGTGTTTTGAAATTTAACGCCGAATTTGCGGGCGTATTCGCGAGCAAAATTCTGCGCGAAATTTGGGTCCAGATCGCACAGTGCGGCGAAAACGGCGTTTGCCTCGGCGTGTAAAAAGCCCGCCTTTTTGTGCGCGCCTATGCCAAGAGCTCTGCCGCCCCTATCCAGAAGCACGCAGCCCACGGCGGGGTTAGGTAGCGCCAGAGCCTGATAGCGCCACGCAGCCCGCAGCGCCAAATCCATGTAAAATTCGTCGTTCATAAAATATCCAAAATTTAAATTGTCCCGCTCCGCCACGCTTGCTTAGCAAAATTACGACGGAGCGGAGAACTCGCCTACTCCCAGCAAATCGCGCCTCGGGTGTAAACCGACTAGCTCACCTGCGCTCATCCTTGCTGCGCTGGATGACGCCGACCTCGCGCTTTAGCCTATCTGTAAGGCATTGAGCTTGCTTTAAACGCTAAATTATCAGAGCTTGCAAGCCGCGCGCCGTATGTGCCCGGGCGAAATTCCGCGCGGAAGCGAAACTGCGAAATCTTACCACAGGTTTTAGAATTTTATCCTAAATCGCAAATTTTGCGGCGTCCGTTTCGTGCACGGACGGCACAAAATTTTACGCTTATCGTGCAAAAGAGCGTCTGCCGATAGCGTGGAGAAGCCGGCTTTGAGAAATAAAATTTTAATAGGCGCCATGGCAAAATCGCAATCGAGCGTGAATATACAGTCCCAAAAGGCACGGCTTAATTTCAGCTCAAATTCAGGGGGGGGGGGGGTAGAATTACATAATTTTTTTCAAAGGATTAAAATGTCTGAACAACCAACCGTTCAACCCCAATCAAATGTGCTTGGGATACTCTCCATAGTCTTTGCGATTTTAGGGATATTTTTTCTAGGGATCGTCTTTGTTCCGCTTGCGTTTTTGTGCGCGATCGCCGCGACCTATCAAGCCGTCAAAAAGCAAGCCTCGCTCGTAATAGCGATATTAGCGTGGATCCTTACGATCGTAGGGCTCATGACCTCGCCCATGCTGCTAGCCACAATCGGCATTTCCGCTTCATAGTCGCAAACATCCGCGCCGCTTGCTCGGTGATTAAAATTTTGCCGGACGAACATTAAAATTCGCCGGCGGCTAATTAAGCTCCCGCCGAACGCGCGCGAACCTCCGCCCGCAGAGCTTTAAAATGTAAATTTTACGGGCAGAATTTAGTCGCTTAAAATTCTGCGGGTAAAATTTTAAGGCGAAAATTAGCGCAGAAATTTTGTATCAAAAATTTACGGGCGGAATTTTAGCGTGGAATTTTACCGTGCCGAAATAGCGCGTAAATTTTAAATTTAGCCGATTCTAGCGACATGCCGTGAAATTCCAAAGTGGCGCGCAAATGTCATGCAAAACTTACCTTTTAACGGTGCAGTGTGAAATTTCAAAACGGCACGCGCGGCATGGGAATTAAAAATTTGCACAGCAGCAATCGCCGCGAAGCTTGCTTTTTAGCGGTACGATCTGAAATTTCAAAGCGCCGCCCAGTGGCGTAAAAATTATCTTTTGTCGGCGCGATCTGAAATTTCAAAACAAACAAGCGGCGCCGGAATTTTAAAATTTTGCGCCGAGCGCCGCGAGAGATCAAAAGCGACCGACAGCGGCAAATTTTTAAAAAATCCAAAATTTAACATGCTCGCGTGCCCATGCGACGCAACAAGGCGGTGCTGCGGGCACGTCCGCGCGAGAGGCTCATATTTATCGAAATTTTCGCTCTGCCCGCAGCACGCGCGCTCGTATCACATGTCGATAATCGCGGGCGCAAGCTCCGCTGAAAGCTTGGCGAAACAGCGTTTCGCCGCGGTGCGCATGCGAACAATTGCAACGCAGAAATGCTTTCGTGCGATACGATCAAGCTCAACGCGAAAGGTTCGCGCGCGGTATGTGTTTTTGAAAGCCGCACCGAATATCGCGCGTCAAATTAAAAAGCAAGGCGAGAGATACCGCGCGCATGCGTGGCTCGCGATAGGAGCGATACTTAAAAGCGCGCAAAAAGCGAGGCAAATCCAAATTAGCCCCGCCTCTTTAGATTAAAATTTAAGTCTGCGCTTCTCAAGCGCCGTACCCCAAAGCCCTGCGCGTAAAATTTTAAAATTTCTCGCCGCTACCACTGCACGTAGGTTCGCGCCTTTTTGATCTCGTCAAGTCGCACGCTTACCTCGCCGCCGTCCGTGCGCAGTCTAAGCACGCCGCCTTCGCAGCCAAGCACCTCGCCGCTTAGCTTCTGCCCGTCCGTGCGGCTTAGGCGCACCAGCTCGCCCACGGAGTTTGCGAAATGCTGTGGCTTGCTTAGCTTGCGCTCAAGCCCGGGCGAGCCGACCTCCAGCGTCCATTCGCCCTCAAACGGCGGCTCCACGTCGTAAATCGGCGAAAGCAGCCGCGATAGCCGCTCGCAGTCGTCTAGGCCCACGCCGCCTGCTTTCGTGATACTGATGCGATAGATCGTTCTGCCGTTTTCGCTCACCGTCTCCACGTCGTAAAGCTGCACGCCGCACTCGCGCGCCAAAGCCTCTAAATCAACCATTTTTGCGCAACTCCTCCTCTATTTTGTCGAAAAGATCGTCCATTTTGTTTTGATACTCCAAGCGATCGTCAAATTTGAAGTGAAACGCGGGGCAGCGGTACCAGCCCTCCGCCTCGGCGCAGAAGTTTTGCAAATATCTCGCCACGCGGCCGAGCTTTTCGAGCACAAATTCCTGCTCGCGCTCGTCGAAGGCGTTTTTATCCAGATACACAAACGCGTCGTAGCGCCCGCGCTTGCACTCCACGTCGGTGACGCACAGCCCGCGCAAAAGCTCGTCCTCTAGGCTCGCGAGCGCTTCGGGGATGAGCTGCTTTAGCACGCTTTGCGTGCGCAGTCTTCTGAGTTCGGTCGGATTCATCTTTACCTCGCTATCTTAAATCGCCGCAGATTACGCGGCGATGGAATTTTATTGCTTTGTCGCAGCGGAGCGTCCGTCTTGCGGCGACATAGAATTTTATCTCGCATCCGTCTTATGGCGACGCAGAATTCTATCTCGCTTCGGCGCGGCGGCAACGCAGAATTTTATCTCGCTTCGGCATGACGAAATATCCGCCCTGCGGCGGCGCGGTCTGTTTAAATTTGACGCGGTTTGCGTCGCGCCGGAGCGTCTATTTAAATTCTGAGCGGTTTACTGCGCGCAGACACTGCGAGCGGCGCCGCACTTTTTAAAATTTCGCTCTTAAATTTTAAAAGGCACAATCTCGGCTTTGAAATTTTGCTTTTAAATTTTAGCCCGCGCGCTTCGCGCTTAAATTTAAAACGCAGATCACGCGAGAATTTAATGGCTCGCATACGGAAGCTCATCGCATAGCCGCAGCGCTACCGCAGAAATATTTACGCACTGAGGCTCAATGCTATTCTGCGCCATGCTCTGCTCGCCACGGCGCTATATTGCTGCCGCACTGCCCGTCTTGGCGCCGCAATAATACAGCGCGCGGCGACACCCTCTTTGCGCCACGCTCGCTTACTGCGTCGCTTTTGCGATATCCGCGCTGCCGTCTTTTGGCAGCGCCGCGATGGCACCACGCGCCGTTTCGGTCTTATTTTGCGCCGCTTACACAGCGCCGTCCTCCGCGCTGCTGTTTTGCCGCACACTGCGCCGCTTCGAAATTTATCTTAAATTTTAAAAACGCTTCGATGCTGCGCGAAATCTAAATTTTGCCGCTTTAAAATTTCAACTTTGCGATTAAATTTAAAATTTAAGTCGCGCGGAAAATCCGCGATCAGCAAGCAGCGTAAAATAAAATTTGATCGCAAAGCCGCGCCGCAAGAAAAATCTAAAACATTAAAATTTCAAAACTGACGCTACGCGGCAGAGCCTCACGCAGAAACCGACAAAATTTAAAGCCTTTCTCGCGCATTCCGCCGCTAAATTTAAAAGGCGAAATTTAACGCCCAAATTCTGCGAGCATAAAATTTCAAAGCGCGATCGCGACTTCAAATTTAGCCGCAAACCGTGCAAACGAAGCGAATGCCCACGCGAAATCCGCGAGCATTAGTCGATCGTAGCCTGCTCCTCTTTTTGCTTGTAGCTTTCGATAAAATCGCCCACGCGCATATCGTCGTAGCCCTCGATGCCTACGCCGCACTCGAAGCCTTTGGCGACTTCCTTGGCGTCGTCTTTGAAGCGCTTGAGCGAGCTGACGTTGCCCTCAAAAACGATGACGCCCTCTCTGATGACGCGGATCTTTGCGCCGCGAGCGATAAGGCCGTCGGTAACCATACAGCCCGCGATCTGCCCGATCTTAGGCACGTTGATGACCTGACGGATCTCGGCTTGACCCAAGGCCTCCTCGCTGATGATCGGGCTCATAAGTCCGCCCAAAAGCGCCTTGATATCGTCGATTAGATTATAGATGACGTTGTAGGTCTTAATCTGCGCGCCGCGCTCCTTGGCAAGCTCTTTGATCTCGCCCGTAGGACGGACGTTGAAGCCCAAGATCACGCAGTTTTCGCTGGCGCTTGCTAAGGCGATGTCGTTTTGCGTGATACCGCCGATGCCGCTGTGGATGATATCGACCTTGACCTCGTCGTTGCGGAGCTTCTCAAGGCTTGCTTTAATAGCTTCCAGCGAGCCTGCGACGTCGGCCTTGACAATCACAGGAAGGCTTTTTAGCGAGCCTTCGGCGATCTTGGCACTTAGCTCGTCGATGGTGACCTTGGTCGATTTGCTAAGCTCCTTTTGGCGCTGATGCTCGTAAATTTTACTTGCGTACTCGCGCGCTTCCTTATCACTCGAAACGCCGATCAGCGTCTCGCCGGCGCCCGGAACCTCGCTAAGGCCTATGATGACGCCGCATTCGCCCGGTAAAATTTGCTTTAGCGCCCTGCCCTTATCGTCGCTAAGCGCGCGCACCTTGCCGTATGCGATCCCCGCTACGACGGTGTCTCCAACGTGCAGAGTGCCGTTTTGCACGATGACGGTGGCAACGGCGCCGCGCCCTTTTTGAAGGGAGCTTTCGATGATGGTTGCTTTAGCCTGCTTGCTAGGATCTGCTTTGAGCTCCAAAAGATCGGCTTGCAAAAGCACGATCTCTAATAAATTTTCGATTCCCTCGCCCGTTTTTGCAGAGATCGGCACAAACTCGTAGCTGCCGCCCCACTCGGTAGGCATGATATCAAGCTCTGCAAGCCCCGTTTTTACGAGATCGGGATTGGCGTTAGGCTTGTCCATTTTATTTATCGCGATGATGATAGGCACGTTTGCGGCCTTAGCGTGAGCTATAGCCTCCTTGGTCTGGGGCTTGACGCCGTCGTCTGCGGCCACTACGATAATTACGATATCTGTAACCTCGGCTCCGCGCGCTCTCATCGAAGTAAAGGCCTCGTGGCCCGGAGTGTCTATGAAGGTAATCTTTCTGCCGTTTTTCTCGACCATATACGCGCCTACGTGCTGCGTGATACCGCCCGCTTCGCCGCTTGCAACGCGAGAGTTTCGGATATAATCGAGCAGGCTCGTTTTGCCGTGATCGACGTGCCCCATGATGGTAATGACAGGCGCTCTGGCGATTAAATTTTCTTCTCCTTCACTGTCCTCGTAGGCCTTGATGTAATCAAACTCCTGCGCCTCATCGATGATATTTACCTCGATGCCGAATTCGCTTGCTAAAATTTCTATCGCGTCCTCGTCCAAAAAGTCGTTTTTCGTCGTCATCATCCCAAGCGCAAATAGTTTGCCGATGATCTCGCTAGGCTGCTTTTTGATCTTATCGGCGAACTCATAGACAC
>NZ_CALKTS010000177.1 GCF_937997595.1 uncultured Campylobacter sp.
GGTTACCCGATCGCCGGTGCGCTCTTACCGCACCTTTCCACCCTTACCGGCAAAGCCGGCGGTTTAAATTTCTATTTTGCCTCGATAAAATAAGCTCGGCAATGCGCTGTTGGCGTGCGCCCTCGCTAGCTTTGATTCGCGTTTAGAATTCGACTAGCCGTAGCGAGCGATTTAAATTTCAGAGATCGCGACCGACCGAGCGCATTTAAGCCGCTCCGCGTTTGAAATTACAGGCGTTTAAATTTAAATTTGAATTTTTTTCGGAATTTCACACATACTTCACTTTTACGGAAGTATAATTTCGCTAATTTTTTTTAAGGAGTACGTAATGAAAAAACTTACTTTGTTTGCGCTTAGTGCGCTATTTGCTGGCACTTTTGCCGTAGCTGCCGACATGGGCATGAAAGATGAGATGAAGGACGCCAATACATCAATGCATAATGGTGCGAAAGAGATGAAGGGCGACATGAAAGATATGCACAAGGATGCTATGAAAGAGGGTAAACATATGAAGGATGAGATGAAAGGCGAAATGAAAAAAGAGATGAAAAAAGAGATGTAGTGAGTAAAATTTTACTCGTAGAGGACGATGAGACGCTTTGCGATCTCATCGGCGAATATCTAAAAGACGCGGGCTTTGACGTATGCGTTTGCAGCGACGCTCAAAGCGCCGCGGATCTTGCTTATGAACAAAAATTTGATCTTTTTATCTTTGACGTAAAAATCCCCAAAGGCGACGGATTCTCACTTTTAAAAGAGCTACGCAAGAACGGCGATCACACTCCTGCGATATTTGCTACGTCGCTAAATACGCTCGATGACCTTGAGGTCGGTTTTAAAAGCGGCTGCGACGATTATCTCAAAAAACCGTATGAATTAAAAGAGCTGCTTCTACGCGTTAATTCGCTCATAAAGCGAAATTTCAGCCACAATTTCGATGATTTTGTAACTATTGACGATGAGTTTAAATTTTATTTTGCAAGCAAAGAGCTACGCAAAGCGGGCGTGCCCGTCGCGCTTTCAAACAAAGAGCGCGAGCTGCTGGCGCTTTTTTTGCAAAATAAAAACAGGCTTTTGAGCAAGGATGAAATTTTCTCCGCGATCTACGCTTTTGACGAAACTCCGAGCGAGGAAGCGCTGCGAACTTATATCAAAAATCTACGCCGCGTCCTAGGCGAAGAGCACATCATAAATCGCCGTAACGCAGGGTATCTGTATGTCTGAAAAGACCGCTTTAACGCTTAAAATTCTATCTTTATATCTCATTTCAAGCGCATTATTTTTAGGATATTTTTTCAAGATAAATTACAGGATGAACGAAGCCGCGCTACTTTCGCACAGGATAAAAGAGCTAAAAGAGATCAAAATGATGATCTATATGAAAGCAAGCATGGACGGGCTGGAATCGCTAGCGGACTTTGAGCGCGAAAAGGGCGTGAGTGCGTGTATATTTAAGCCAAACTTTGATGAAATTTACGGCTGCAGTGGTGAGCTTGGCGCACTTGATAAAGCGAAGCTAAAGGCGGAATTTATAAGTGGCGGAAGGCTAGGAATTTATGAGAATCTGCAAAATATGGAGGAGCGAAATGCCTTTTCCAAGGCTAAAATCATTCTGCTTGGAAGTAGCGTGCAGGGCGAAATTTTAACGCTTCGTATCAAAACAGTAGCGATGATGATAGCGCTTTTAGGCGTGATATTAGCCGTGGCGTTTTATCTGGTTCGGCTAGGCACCAAGCCGCTTTACGATAAGATTGACACGCTAAATCGCTTCATCAAGGATAGTACTCACGAGATCAATACTCCGCTTAGCATTATTTCTATGAGCGTTGAGACGATGCGGCACGCAGAGCTTGGAGAATACAACGCCAAGCGCGTCGCTAATATCGACCTTGCCGCTAAGACGCTTTCGCGCATCTACGAGGATCTCGTGTTTTTAACCTTCGGTATGAATAAGGAGGGCGAGATTAGCTCGATCGATCTAAAAAGCCTCGTCGCTTCGCGCTGCGAATACTTCGCGCCGTTTATTCAAAAGCGCAGACTAAGCCTTAAAACCGATCTTGCGGATGCGAGCATGAACGCAAACGTCTATGAAATTTCGCGCCTGATCGACAATCTGCTAAGCAACGCCGTAAAATACGCCGATGCAGGCGGCTACGTGGATGTGCGGCTAAGGCACGGCGAGCTAGCGATCTCAAATAGCGGCGAAGGGATCGATAGGAAAAAAGGCGACGAAATTTTCAGGCGCTTTGCGCGCTTTAACTCAAGCGAGGGCGGCTTTGGAATCGGGCTTAGCATCGTAAGCGAGGTCTGCAAAAAATACTCCTTTTCTATCTCCTACGACAGCGTGCCGGGCGAAGTAACGACCTTCCGCCTTACGTGGCGCGAATAAAATTTCAAAAAAATGATTTTAAAAACATTGCAAATGCTAATGCCACACATAAGATAAAAGCGATAAAAATTGCCATAAATTTTGGCCTAAAAAACCTATTAAGAAGTATGATTTCCGGTAGGCTAACCCCTGCCGCCGTTATTACAAACGCTCCAAATGCGGCCGCACTAGCACCCGACGCAAGAAGCGCTAAGCCAATTGGCACTAACGCTTCTACTCTAACATAGAGTAAAATTCCAAAAAATGCCGAAATAAGTATCGAGGTGATGTCGCTAGAACCAAGATAGTTTGAGATAAGCTTTTGCGGAACAAATCCGTGTATAGCGGCGCCGATAAACATCGCAAGCAGTATGTAATAAAATAGCTTTTTATACTCTTTTACTGAGTTTAAAAGTGCCATTTTGTAAATATTTTTATTATTTTTTATATCCTTGCAAGAACAAGCTCGCGTCTGATTAACGGGCGTAAAAACAAAGCTTTTAGTTGGATTGTTTGGGCTAAATTTTGGTTTTAAAAAATCATCTTTTAAAAATAGATTTTGATCTGCTTTTGATAACAAAAGACCAAAAGCAAGCGATGAGATGAAAATGACCGTAAAATAAATAATGCCAAATTTAAACCCAAAGCTCATAAAAAGAAGCGTTAAAATTACAGGATTAACAAGCGGAGAGCTTAACAAAAATACGCTACTAACGCCAAGTGATACGCCGCTTTTTAAAAACCCATTTAAAAGCGGTATAGTAGAGCACGAACAAAACGGCGTAATAGCGCCAACCAAAAAAGCCTTGATAAAGCTTGAAATTTTTGTGCTTATAAGGTGTTTTTTGAGTTTTTGACTAAATTTTTCAGATACGATAAACACCAA
>NZ_CALKTS010000178.1 GCF_937997595.1 uncultured Campylobacter sp.
TTAAAGCAGCAGGAGAAAATTTTAAAAGATAGTCTAAAAAGCTATCAGGATACGCAAAACTACCGCAAAAAGCAGCTCGATGCGGGCGCGGTTAGCGAGATCGTATTTTATCAGGCCAAAGCCGCGGTCCAAAGCGCCGAGGCAAGCCTCATAAGCGTGCAAAATCAGCTCTCCGCGGCGCAGACCTCGCTAAATATCCTAACGGGCAAGAGCTACGATGAAATTTTACGCGGCACGGCGCAGACCGCTGCGAAAATGCCTAGCGCGCCGCAGATCCCAAGCGGAATCCCAAGCGACGTGATCCTGCACCGCCCGGATGTCGCAAGCTCGCTCGAAAATCTGCGCGCAAGCAACTTCTTAGTGGGCGTCGCCAAGGCGGGCTACTTCCCTACTTTCTCGCTTACGGGCTCAGCGGGATACGCAAGCGGCGAGTTTGACAGGCTATTTACCGCAAACGCGAGCACGTGGAGTATCGGAGGCTCGCTCGCAGGGCCGCTGCTTGATTTCGGCCGCCAAAAAAGGCGCGTAGAGCTTGCAAATTTAGAGCAAAACGCAAGCTTCATCGCATACGACAAGGCGCTTAAAACCGCTTTCGGCGACGTTCGCGACGCGCTTGTAGGCGTACAAAACGCCAAACTAAGACAGGCAAGCCTCGCCGATCTCGTCGCTTCGCAGAGCAAAATTTATTCAAACGCCTCAAGCAGGTATCAGGCGGGCTACAGCGATCATCTGGAGTTTTTGGATTCGCAGCGAAACCTACTTAGCGCGCAGCTAAACAAAGTGCAGACCGATCTTGACGTGCTAAACGCGACAGTGAATGCATACAAGGCGTTCGGCGGCGGCTTTAGCATAGAAGATAGCGAAATAAAGGCGCTTATCGGCGCCGAGCAGGACGTGCAGCCCGATATGTCCGCCTTCCCGAAGGATAGAATTTTTAATTAGCTTTTTAAATTTATCGGCGGCGCGAAATTTCAGAATATCTAAATTTAAAGCACAGCTCGGCTTTTACGGCGCAAGCGGATCGTTTAAAAAATCTGCTTGCACTTTTTAAATTTGGCTCCGCGGCGGGCGACAAATTCCAATTTCAAAGATAATCTAAATTTTACAATAGCCGCAGCAAGGTAAAATCTCCGCTCGGCTAGAAAGCACAGTGCGGTCGGGCTTCGTGGCGCGGCAGAATTTCAAGCAGCACGGTAGAATTCCAAGCGCCGAGTTTTAAATTTAAAGGCGAGCGGTTGCGCGCCGAAACGGAATTTGGCAAAATTTTAGATTTTCGCTATAATCGCGACTTTTAATTTAGATGGGTGTCCGAGCGGTTGAAGGAGCACGCCTGGAACGCGTGTAAAGTGCAAGCTTTCGAGGGTTCGAATCCCTTCCCATCTGCCACTACTTTAAAATTTCGTCCTCGCAAAACTCTAAAATTTCGCTTTTCAACTCGGTGAAAATTTTATAAATTTAAAGCCAAAATTCCACCCTTGCCGCAAATCCTACGATCAAAGACAAAATTTCCTCCGCCGAGATCAAACCCGAAAGCCACCTAAATTCTATCTCTACGCCCGCCGTTTACCGATATTGCGCTAAAATTCCTTTTAAAATTTCACTTTAAAGGAGGAGAAAAATGAGTGAAGAAAAAAGTTGCGCCTGTGCGCACGCAAAATCCCAAAACGTAACCGATGCACCGGGCAACAACACCGTATTTATGATCTGGCGCTTTGGTGCGGGCAAGACCGCCTGCAAAAAGGCTTTCGAGGGCCTTTGCGGTTTGGTGATAAATTTAAACAAAACCGCCGTTACGAGATTCGGCGCGGCTAGCGAAACAAGCTGCGTGCTGGGCGTGGGCTTTGAGGCGTGGAAAATGCTCGGCTTGCCGAAGCCTTTGCCGAAGGAGCTAAAAAATTTCGAAGAGATTAGGGGCGATAAACACATCGCTCCCGCTACTGGAGGCGATATCCATATCCACATCAGAGCGGGGAATCAGGCCGTTTGCTACGATATGGCAAGCGAGATCAGAGCCGCGCTAAAGGACGTCGCGACGTGCGAGGAGGAGATCTGCGGCTTTAAATACTACGACGGGCGCGCTATCATCGGCTTTGTGGATGGTACCGAAAACCCACAAGGCGCAGATCGCGACTTTTTCGCCAAGGTAGGCGACGAGGATGCGGCGTACAAGGGCGGCAGCTATCTTTTCGTGCAAAAATACATCCACGATATGAGCGCATGGAACGCCGCGGGCGTCGCCGAGCAGGAGCGCGTCATCGGGCGCAGCAAACAAAACGACATCGAAATGAGCGAGGAGATAAAGCCCAGCAACTCGCACTCCGCCGCAGCCAACGTCGGCGACGATAAAAAGGTCGTGCGCGGCAATATGCCGTTTATGCAAGGCGGCGAGACGGGAACCTACTTCATCGCCTACGCAAGCACCTTTAGCACGCTGGAGCTGATGCTTGAGAGTATGTTTATCGGCCGCCCGCGAGGCAACTACGACCGCCTACTGGATTTCAGCACCGCAAAGACGGGCGCGCTCTTTTTCGCCCCGACCTTCGATATGCTGCAGGCTTATAGCGCAGAGTAAATTTAGCTTTAAATTTAAAGGCGCGCGATGTTTTGCGATCTAAGCCCGTATCAGAGCAGGCGCTGCAAAGAGATCATAGAAAATAGAGCCGAAAACAGCGAAAATATCAGCGGCTTACTGGAGTTTATAAACTCTAAATTTAAGGTTCGTCCTATCAGCGCGTTTTACGGCGCGGGCAGGGACTCGGCGTGGCTTAAGATCGTGCTTCGCTTCGATAAAGACGCCGC
>NZ_CALKTS010000179.1 GCF_937997595.1 uncultured Campylobacter sp.
TCGTGGCGGGGCTTTTGATGCCCGATCTCTACGTCCACGAGGTCTCGCGCAAAAAGGGCAAAACGACGAAAAACGAGCGCAAAATCTACGCCTTCGACTACGCGCGCAAAATGATAAAATTTCAAAAGTTCAAGGGCGCAGGCGGCGAGCTGCAGCTCGTAAGCGATGAAATTTTGCCCTATTTTGCGACGAACGACCTGTTGAGTTTGTTTTTTAATTTCTCTAAAATCCCGCACTCGGGCGATAAATTTTTCGTCCGAGCCGCGGGCGCAAAAAGCGCCGACGGAAGGATCGACATCGAAAGGCCGCGCGGAAGCGCCGCCGCAAATATCGCGAGCGAGCTTGGCGTCGCGCCGCCTAGTGATGCGGATGCAAACTCCGGCGCAACGGCAAGCGCAAGCTCTAGCGGAGCAGACACGAAAACCGGCACAACGGACGCAAATTTTAAAGGGCGCGGCGCGGGCGCAGATAAGCAGGCTGCGGCGATCTACGTGGTTTTCATCAACCAGCCGATATTTTCGAGCAGCCGAGGCGAGCTGCACCTGAGCCTAAACGAACGCGGTTACGCCGATCGCGCCGTTTTGAAGGACGTGCTGCTCTTCGGCGACATCCGCGCGCGGCTTGTGGAATGAGACTTCGTAAATTCGAAAAATGCCTGAGTTAAAAATTTTTAACTCTTAAAAGATAATTTGGCGCGTCTAGATCTTTATTAAATTTTAGTTTCATATATTTTTTAAGCTCGTTATATTCTTTATTAGTGGGTATAAATATAAAAAATTTATTGTAAAGCGCGTCTATAATTAAAGCATCGACAAACCTACATGAAAATAATCCGCCCTTAAACAGATGAAAAATCATTTGCGGTATAAAAAGAAAGATAATCGCTCCCATGCAGCAAAATAACATTATAAAGACTATCATAGAGTCATCAAATATCGCACCATAAATATAAGCGAGTACGTATATGGCGAGGCAGGTTTTTCCTATAATTCTTTCCGTTTCCGTGTATTTTCGTGTTTCGCTTTCATAAACAAGAGCGAAAGTCTTTTTAAAATACAAAATCTCATCAAATTTCATTACGAGCTGCTCGCCTGATTTTATACATTTTATGCTTGAGTTTAAAAATATAAATTTCCTTCCGTAATGCTGCGAAAAACCCTTAAGAGCCCTAGCAACCAAAGGTGCAGTGAGCAAAATATTTGCAACTTTTCTATCATAAGGGATGTTGGACACTAAATTTATAAACATAGCAAAACAAAGCAACGCTACTATAGCTATAATATTTACGATCGGCATATAGTCTTTGATGACCAACGGTTCTTTATCGTAATCACGAGTTTTAACGCCTCGTGATGAAACACCGCCCGGGTTTAAATTTTGAAATTTTACCTCGGTTTGTGAGTTTAAATTCGTGCCTTTTAAATTTGTATCTCGAAAATTTGCGCCGCAAAGATGATCGGGTTGCGATTCGGGGTCTGTTTGATTAAAATTCGCATTTTTAAAGCTTTTGCTACTCAAATTTGCATCGTTTAAATTTAATGATATACGATCCGCCGCATCGCTTAAATCCGTATCGTCAAAAATTTCGACGCTAGCGCCTTTTCGCAGCTTTTGTTTTAAAATTCGGCGCTGTTCGTTTAGAAGCTTTTTTGATTCCTCAAGCAGCACTTTATCCAAAAAATATCCTTAAGCTTAAATGCTCGTATTTTATAATTTCAGGCTTAAATCGCAATAAATCGCGCCTGTTTCGCGCATTTTTGATTTTATTTAAAATGTGTTTTGCATAGCGCCGCATGCGCGAAATGACGGCAGCAAGGCGCGCGGCAACGGAAACAAACCGCGTTTTTGGATCGATTTATTTCTTAAATTTTCTTATGAAATCGCTCGCGTCCCGC
>NZ_CALKTS010000180.1 GCF_937997595.1 uncultured Campylobacter sp.
TAGCCTAAAAGTAACTATAAAAATTTGTTTTATGCTTTAAAATTTGGTTTATTTTATTCAAATAGCCATAAACGCTACTTCCGCTTCACCGATATTTATGACCTTGCCTTTGCGCGCCATCACGCCTAGGCCGTGCTCCATGTCCCACGAGCAGCTAAACTCAAAGCCGATTTTCGCACTGTCTAGGATAGAGATATTTTGCAGCTCCAATAGTTCGCTAAGCTCCTACGGCGTGCTGATGCCCGGCATGAAATCGCTTTTCGTCTCACTCGGATAGTCGTAAATTTTCTGCCATTTTGGGTAGTTTTTTAAAATTTCAGCTAAGATGTCCGTTAAAAATTCTTCCTGATTTTGCTTTAGAAACTCTAGTGCGTCCGATTGCGCCTGGCTCGGCTCGTCCGTCTCCTCGCCGTCTTCATCTAAAAACGTGCAGCGAAACTCGCCCTCTTGCTCTAAAGCTTTGCCGGAATACTCCAGTCGCAGCGAGAAACTAAAGTCCTCGTATTCCTCATCTTCAAATTGGGATGAAATTTTAGGTTCTGCAAGATGCGCATTAAAAAACTCCGCGACCTTTGGGCTGCGGATGAAAAGATACTCCTCATTCGCTTCGTAGCTTTTGCGCAAAAATTTAAGCGCCTCCTGCTCCGCGCCGCACTCCAAGCAGCACTCGCCCTTGTAATAATCGCTCACGTAGGGCGGATTTTCATTGCTTCTGGCGTGCTTGTCCATCTCGCCTAGCCAGCGCAGCATATTTGGGGCGTCGCCCGCCCATTTGTACTCATTCATCATGCGCGCCGCGTAGATGTATAGTCGTAGACGCGGTATTTCTCATCGTCCGCCTCCGCCCATTTTACCTCGATAAAGCGAATAATTTCCGCCTTTGTAATCTAGGATTTTTTAAGCAGTTATCTATCTAAGAAAACGCCGATCTCTTCCATTATTTTTTGCGCGTTTATTCCTACTCCTTTATAAATTTTTGCTGATCTGCCTTATGATCTGAAAATAATCGTCAAATTTTTTCTATCTTTTTAAAATTTTATCCATATTGACGCCATTTTGAGCCGGAATTTTATTTTTCTCATTTCTTTGTTTGAGCTGTCCGCACGCCGCACTGATATCTAGCCCCTTGCTCTGGCGGATCGTGCAAGTAATGCCGTGCGCGCAGAGATAGTCTTGGAATTTCACCATGTTTTCGGGGCTTGGCCTGCCAAAGCTCGAGCCTTCGTGCGGATTAAAATAGATCAGATTTACTTTTGCGCGGATGCCGTGCAGAAGCTTCACTAGCGTTTTGGCATCGCTTGAGCGGTCATTTACCCCATCGATCATTAGGTATTCAAACATCACGCGCTTTCGCAGATCGATTGGGAACTCGCGCACCGCCTGCATGATCGATGCAATATTGTAGGCACGATTTATCGGCATTAGTTTTTCACGCAGTTCGTCATCCACTGCATGCAGCGAGATCGCGAGTAGCACGCCAAGATCCATTTCGCCAAGCTTTTTTATCTGCGTAGAAAGTCCGCTCGTACTTATCGTTTGGCGACGCGGCGCTATTGCGAGTCCGTCGTTTTCTTTTAAAATTTGCACGGCTTTGGCAACGTTGTCTAGGTTATTAAGCGGTTCGCCCATCCCCATATATACGACATTGACGCGGCGCTCGTACGGGATTGCGTTCATTTTCTTGATGAGCCAAATTTGAGCCACGATTTCGCCTGAAGTTAAATTCCGTACGAAACCACCTTTTGCTGTCAAGCAGAAGCTACAGCCAATTTTGCAACCCACTTGCGAACTTACGCAGATTGAGTAGCGCGCGTGCCTTATAACTTTTTCGTTTTCATCTCGCAGCTCATCCTTCATCGGTAGCAGGACACTTTCGATCGTCTTGCCGTCTTTGAGAGCGAAAAGATATTTGATACTGCCATCGCTACTTGTTTCGGATCTGATGCGTTTAAGCGGGTCTAAATAAAAATTTTGAGCTAAACTTTGACGGATCTCTTTTGGTAGATTTAGCATTTGTGTAAAGTCGTCCACATTCTTTTTGTAAATCCATTCGTAAATTTGCTTGGCTCTAAATTTTGGTTCGATGAAATTTTCAAGCTCTTTCATCGTAAAATCAAAGATATTTTTCAAATTAATGCCTTAGTTTTTAGATATTTAGTTAAATTTTCTTTTGCAGCGGCGTGATTTTTTAAAAAATCCGTGTGAGCATTTGAATTGCAAAAATTCGTTGCACAAAAAATTCCGTAAGCGGGAATTTGAAATTTTTGCGCCGTCTTGAGAACCGCAAAAAATTCCATATTTTCTAAAAAATAACCTCGTTTAAAGAATTTTAGCGCGGATTTTTTATCGGTCGTAATAAAATTTGAGCTATTAGTTATTGTTTCATATGAAACATCGACAGAATTCCTAGCTATAATTTCATAGCTAATCGGAGAGTATGAAAGCTCATAAAGCGCCGATATCTCGCAGTTTGCAGCCGATCTGCTTTCATAAATTTTTAGAATTTTACCTTCTTTATATAGCCCTGCAGAACCCACGAAAATGATTTCACTCGGCAAGCTTTGCCTATTTTCGCATAAAAATTTAGTTAAATTTATACTAACATCCACTAGTCCCACACCCATAGGCAGGGCAAAATCAAAAATTTCATTTCGTCCGGCAGAGATTATCATTTACGCATTCACGCTTTCATTATTTTTCACTAATCATAGCAAAATGACGATAAATTTAAAGCTAAATTTTGAAATTTTTTCGTCGTAAAGTATCAGATGAAATTAAAATAAATCGAGTAAATATCTATGAGAGCTGTACCCTTATCTTCCATAATGGTAGCAGCGCAGGTGGCGGGTAGAAGATG
>NZ_CALKTS010000181.1 GCF_937997595.1 uncultured Campylobacter sp.
AAGAATATCCCGATTATGGATTTAATCAGCGAAGGCAATATCGGATTGATGAATGAGGCGGATCGTTTTGATCCCGATAAAGGGTATAAGTTCATTTCTTATGCAGTATGGTGGATTCGCCAAGCTATCTTAAAAGCAATTTGTGAAAAATCCCGTATGATTCGGCTGCCGCTTAATCGTGCAAATGAATTGGTTCAGATTGAAAAGGCACGTAAATTGATGGAAAAAAGCGGCTCTGAGGATAAGGAATTGAATAGCATTGCCCAAGAGCTCCATATTGAGCCGGAGATGGTACAAACCATTATGAATGCAGCCCGTGATCCGGTCTCTTTGGATGCGCCGGTGTTTACCGACAACAGTACCGCTCATGCCGGTGATTTTATCGAAGATACCCGCTATATGCAGCCGGAAAGTTATGTACTTGACAGGGATTTACGCGAAAATATCGATATATTGTTGGATTCGCTGAGTGAACGGGAGGCGGAAATCCTGCGCTATCGGTTTGGCCTAAACGGATATGAACAACTTTCATTGAAAGAAGTCGGGCATCGTTTTAATCTGACAAAGGAACGTATCCGTCAAATTGAAAAAAAAGCGCTTGAACGCTTACAATCGGCTGGTCATCTGCACGAGCTTGAAAGTTTTGTTGCGTAATCGAAGTTTTATTTGTGCAAGAGGGGGTAATGCCCTGTTGCCGTACAGCGCATACTTTGCGCCGTAATATGAAGGCATTAAAGCCGGCTGTAACCGACTAGTCAAGGATGTTCATCCGTGGGTATCCTTGACTATGAGGGGATGTCTGAAAAAGTCGGTTACTTTTTCGCCATCCCCGACGAATTCAAAATTAAGTCTCTGTATAGCGTGGCTCACTCCATGCTTATCGTCTGACAATCCCATCCGTGCCGATCCTATTAAATCCATTACCGCATTTTTTTCCGTTTCGTTTAGAACTTAGATTCTCGGTTAAGAGCTTTCTTGACATTTATCGTTTTACCGGTAAAATATCAAGTTGTGGGTGAAAGTGGGGAAAGGTAGAAAAAAGTGGAAAAAAGTGCATTTTCGGGAGAATATAATAATACGCTTGATGAAAAAGGGCGTATTATGTTTCCTGTAAAACTGCGCTGTTTACTGCATGATTCGCAACTCGTTATTACGCGGGGCGTGGATCGCTGCTTATGGATATTCCCGCCGGATGAATGGACGCTGCTGTCGGAAAAAGTTATGCAATCCGCATCGTTGTTTCAAGCGAATTCACGTCTGGTGTTGCGAAGGCTTATCGCTCCGGCTCAAGAAATCGAGATTGACAAGGCAGGCCGTATCTCCATACCTCAAAGTTTACGAGAATATGCACAGCTTGAAAAAGACTGCGTGCTATTGGGAATTAACCGTTATCTTGAACTATGGAATGCGGGTGAATATCGATCTTATCTGGAGGGAAGCGAAGCGGATTTTTATCAAGCAAGCGAAGAGCTGGGAATTATCCGTTTTTAATATGTATGAACTTTGTACACACATCGGTTTTATTGCAGGAATGCCTCCAATTTCTTGCTCCGGAAAGTCCCGATCCGCTCTTTATTGACGGTACATTAGGCGAGGGGGGGCATACCGAGGCTTTTTTAAAGACTTTTCCGCAACTGCGGGTAATCGGCATTGATGCAGATCCTGCAATTCAGGCAAAGGCAAAAGTGCGACTTGCCCCTTTCAGCGAACGGGTACGCTTCTTTCTCGGTTGGTCGGATGCTTTTTTTGAACAGTATCCGCAGGATATCGCCGATCCATCGCTCATCTTATTCGATTTAGGGATTTCTCTTTTCCATTATAAGGAATCCGGACGAGGCTTTTCGTTTCATGCCGGTGAGCCGCTTGATATGCGCATCAATCCGGATGAACCGCTCTCGGCTGCCGAGATTGTCAACTCCTACAGCGAAAAACAGTTGGCGGATGTATTGTACTTATTTGCCGAAGAGCGGTTTTCCCGGCCGATTGCCCGCGCTATCGTGGAAGCACGGCAAAAAACACCCTTTACGGAAGCGCAGCAGCTGAGCGAAACCGTGTTCAATGCTGTTCCCGTTCGTTTTCGGCATGGCCCCATACATCCTGCAACCAAGACCTTTCAGGCCTTGCGGATTGCCGTCAACAGTGAGCTTGATCGGCTGCCGCGTCTGCTTGAAAAAGCGTTCGCCCGCCTTGCCGATCTTTTCTATCCTAAAACTCGCGCTATCTGTAAACTCATCCGCGCAAGCCTTTAAAATTGCAGCTCCCGTTGGCGTAGTCATCTCAAAATTTGCGCGCCCGAGACTTACAGGCACTCCTCTTAAAATTTCACAAACGGCTGGCGCAGGTACGCTAAGCGCACCGTGGTCGCAGATCGCTACGCCGCCACCAAGCTCGATTTTGGAGCTTAGCACGCGCGAGACGCCTAAATTTTCAAAAAGATACTCGAGGCAGATCGCCGCGCCCGCGATATCGACGATAGAGTCTATCGCGCCAAGCTCGTGGAAATGCACCCGATCTATCTGCGTGCCGTGGACTTTGGCCTCGGCCTGCGCGATCGTGCGAAATATCGCACCCGCTCTTTGCTTGCAGCGCTTGCTTAAATTTGAACCCTCTAAAATTTGCTTGATATCGGCGTAGCTTCTGGCGTGGGGCTGCGATTTTAGCGGCACGACGTCGATTTTGGTCGCGGCGATGCCGTTTTTTAGCACGTTTTTACGCTCTAGCTTAAATTCGCCGGCTAAATTTAACTTCTCAAGCTCGGCGCAAAGATAACCAAAATCCACGCCGAGCCCCACCAGCGCGCCTAAATTCATATCGCCGCTGATGCCGCAGCTCGCGTCGTAATATAAAATTTTAGCCAAGCCTAGGCCTTAGGCACCGTCATCGAGCCAAACGGCAGGATGATGATCTTCGTGTCCGCGCCCTTTTGCGCGAGCGCGTCGTCCACGGCCTTTTGTATGTCGTGATAGGGCTTTAGATGCACGGCTCGCATCTCATCGTCGCTAAGATCCGACACCGCCCAGGTCTGCGCCCAGAGCGAGATTTCGGCCATTTTAGCGGCCTTGTGATAGCCGAGCTTAAAGCCCGCGCTGATCTTTTCGAGCACCTTTTTAGGCGTATCCGCGGATGCCATCAGATCAAAAAACGGCTTTGGTCCGATGCCGGTGCGGCACTTTGCGACCATTATTAAAATTCCCCCTTCAGCAAGCGCTAGTTTGCCGTTGTCTAGGGCTTTTTGCGCTTGATAGAGATCGATGTCCATCGGATATGGCGCGACCGAAATCACGATATCTGCCTTGCGCGGGATATTTACGCAAAAAACCTCGTCGGCCTTTTTCACGCAGTCGTAAAAGCTGTCGTTCAAATCGCCCGCGCTTGCGTAATACACGCCATGCTCGCTATCAAGCACCGTTTGGATCGAAAAAACGTCGATGTGCGCTAGCACCTTCATCGCGTCGATCATATCCTCGTGCACGGGATTGCCCTCTAGGCGCAGCGCCTGCGCGTCGGAGCTTAGGGCGAGCTTGTGATTTTGCGTGATGCTCTCGTACGACGCGGTGCCCGGCAAAAATGCCTTTCTGCCGCCCGTGTAGCCAGCAAAATAGTGCGGCTCGACCGAGCCTATGACGATCACTTTTTTGGATTCTGCTACGATTTTGTTTAGATACATCTGCGTGCCGTTTTTGGACTCGCCTAAAAATACCATCTCATCGTGCTTGGAGTCGTGATCGTGAACTTCGTTTTTGGCTCTAATCTCCGCGTAAATTTCTTTGCCGAAGATCATATCGTACTCTTCTAGCGTGCCTTCTCTGTGGCAGCCGGTGGCGATGATGAAAATTTTATTTTTCTCGCGGATTTTTGGGTAAATTTGCTTTAAAACTTTTGCCGTAGGCGTAGGTCTCGTGCCGTCGTTTACAATGATGACGATCTTTTCATCGCCCGCGATAAACTCATCAAAGCTTTTTTGATTTATCGGATTTGCCAGAGCCTTTACGATGAGCGCCGTTTCGTCAAATTTAGCCACGGGGTTTGGATCGAAAACGCCGAGCAAATTTTTCTCGTTTATCTCTAATTTTAGGTGATCGTCTTTGCCGTATGCGATAGGGATTTGCATATCTGCCTCCTATGTGGAATTTGGCGGGATTATAACGTAAATTTTATTTAAAACGATTTAGCCTTGCGCGGGTTATGAACGAAATTTAGAAAGCTTTAGAATTTAAAAATTTAGAGCATTTAAAATTTCAAAATTTTATAAAATTTTAAAAAGCCGCTGGGATTTGAAATTTAAAGCTCGCGAGCCATATGCCCGCGAGCGCAACTATTATAAATAGCCGTAAATATGAGCGAAGATAAAGCCCATCGCGCATGAAGTAAGAACGCCTATTAGCCCAGGGAAAATGAAGCTGTGGTTGATGACGAATTTACCGATGTGCGTAGTGCCGGAGCGGTCGAACTGGATCGCCGCAAGATCGCTCGGATAGGTAGGTAGGATATAGTATCCGTAGCAAGCAGGTGCAAACGCAATAATAAGACCCGGATCGATACCGATGCTAACCGCTAGCGGTACGAAAGTAGCAACCGCTGCTGCTTGAGAGTTAAGGAATTTACTAATTAGCAGCGAAACGATGACATACGTCCACGGATACGCCATAACGACCTTACCTAGCGACGCTTTAAGCATTTCGATATGAGCGGTAAACATAGTCTCTGCCATCCATGAAATTCCATAAATGGCTACAAGCGCGATCATACCGCTATGAAAAATTTCATTTTTAGCGATATTGCCCGCTTTGATACCCGAGACAATCATCATAATGGATGCTGCAAGAAGCATGAAAATTTGAATGGTTAAGACCATATTTAAATTTGTGGTCTTTTTCATCGTATCTTTTACGACAATGCTTGCGTTTGCGATGCTCTCGCTCTTATCGCCTGTCGTGATGACGACGTTTCCGTCTTGAGAGACGATGCTTTGAGCTAGCTTTTTATCTTTGTCGTAAATTTCGACGCTATTAAATTTAGTCGCATCTTTGGCTTTGGACTCTTTGACGTTTGAGACGACCTTACCGCCGTCCACCATGGAGATGACCTGACCATCTTTGATCGTGATATTTTTGACCGTTTTTTTATCGACGATGATCTCTACGGATTTTCCCGGAACATTTTTAGTCCACGCAGGACGCAAGCTTTTCTCGTAACCTAAAACCGCAACTAGCGCAATAGTGGCTAAGAATATCCACATGCAAACCCACTTAATCCTAGGAAGCTTTTGACCTAACAATGTCGTGCTTTCGCCGTATATATATTTTTTCTGCTCTGGATCTTTGATCTTTTCTTGGAATTCCGGATCTTTATCTAGATCTTTACCTCTAAAAATCGACCACGTTCCGATCGCAAGCATACCGATGAAAGTAGAAGGGATAGTTAATTTAAGTAGATCCAAATACGTACTAAAGCCCTCGATATGCACGCCTTGACCTAGTAAGATCGCGACCATCGAAACGCCGGCAACCGAAACGGGGCTAGCGATGATAGCAAGTTGCGAGGAGATCGTAGAAGCAGCCATCGGGCGCTCAGGGCGAATTCCGTTTTTAATAGCTACGTCATAGATGATCGGAAGCAGCGTATAGACGGTGTGTCCGGTTCCGCATAAGATTGTAAGCGTCCACGCAACAGTTGGAGCGATGATACAAACCATCTTCGGATGCTTACGAAGCAATTTCTCCGCTATTTGAAGCATTACGTCAAGTCCTCCCGTAGCCTGTAGCGTTGCACTTGCTACGACAACTGCGAGGATAGTTAAAATAACGTCCACTGCCGGCTTACCCGGCTCTAATCTAAATCCAAACACTAAGATCACTAAGCCTATACCGCCTAGAATTCCCAGCGCCATACCGCCTTTTTTAGCACCATAAAACAAACAGCCCAAGACTATAATGAGCTGCAAAAAGAATTGAGTGCTTTCAGACAAACTTGTCAGAAACTCCATAGTTTCTCCTTCAGTAAAATTTAAAACAAACTTTGGCGATTATACTAACTTTTTATTTAAACAAAATTAAAGGAGCGTTGCGAATTTTAAAAATCTGTCAAAATAAAAATTTACTGAAATTATAATTTTAAAGCAGAATTTATAGCGAAATG
>NZ_CALKTS010000182.1 GCF_937997595.1 uncultured Campylobacter sp.
CCGCCTGCCTCTCGCTAAACGAGGTCATCATCCACGGCATCCCAGACGAAACGATCCTGCAAGAGGGCGATATCTTAGGCGTCGATCTGGGCTCGAAACTAAACGGATATTTCGGCGACAGCGCACGCACTCTGCCCGTCGGTAAAATTTCAAAAGCCGACGAGGAACTTATCGCATGCAGTAAGGATACGCTGGAGTTTGCCATCAAAACGATCAGGGTAGGGATGCACTTCAAAGAGCTAAGCTTCGAGATCGAGAAATTTATCCGTGCGCGCGGCTTCGTGCCGCTATACGGCTTCTGCGGTCACGGCATCGGCAAGCACCCACACGAAGAGCCTGAGATCCCAAACTATCTGGAGGGCAACAATCCAAAATCAGGCCCCAAAATCAAAAACGGCATGGTCTTTTGCATCGAGCCGATGATCTGCCAAAAGGACGGCACGCCGGTTATCGCCGAGGATAAGTGGAGTACGAGAAGCAAGGATGGGCTCCGCACTAGCCACTATGAGCACTGCATGGCTGTTTTCGACGACAAGGTAGAAGTCCTAAGCATCGCATAGATTTTCGCACAAAAGGCGACTTGAGCTAGTTAAAATTTTTCACTTTGTCGGTGCGAAATTCCGCCTGCGCTTAGCTTTCGACAATTTTACATCGCTCGCGTCTTGGAATTTTACCTCAGCCGCTTCATGCATAAATTTTTATCCAAAAGCCTTTTGAAACCTATCGCACTAGAAATTTTAAAAGCCGAGATTTTAGCTCATGCTTTCTGTTTTTAAAGCCTCGTTTTGTAGTTTCGCTCATAGATTCGCTTTCAATTAAAATTTAGCCTTAAAATTCCGTCGCCCAATTCTACTACCCCCCCCTCCCCCGTATCTTTAAAATTTAGCTGTAAAATTTGAAGCGTAAAGGCGCGCAAGTAAGCAAGCTCAAAGCTTTAAGCGGCTAAGATTGCGCCTTGATTTTAAAGCGAAAACATGTCGCGCTACGCAGAGTGCGCGCCGTCGCATCTCTTCGTACAAGG
>NZ_CALKTS010000183.1 GCF_937997595.1 uncultured Campylobacter sp.
TAGGCATCGAGATGCCGCGCTCGAAGGTCGATCTGGATCTTACCAAGCTAGCAAGAAATTCCGCTTATAAAAATTTAGCCGATACCGACGGGCAGGAGTTTAACGTAAATGTAAGCGCGATAGGAAACTACGGCGGAGATTACAAAGACCGCTCGGGCGGCGTCAAATACGATCACAAGAGCGACGGAATTTTACTCGGAGCCTCCAAGAGAGTAGATGATCTTACGCTGGGCGTGATCTTTGGATATCAAAAATCGGACGCTTGGTACGAGGGCAAATTCGACGGTGTCAAAGAAAACATCAAATCCTACGAGTTTGGTTTGGCGGGCAGATACGATTTTAGCGAGAACGTGGATTTGGCGGTAGGCTTAACCTATTCGACAAACGATCATAAATTTGAAACCAACAACGGATTCGGCGCTATCCACGGCGCGAAATACAAATCGCAAATTTGGGATTTTAGCACCAGAGCCGGATATAAATTCTTATTTGAAAACGGTTACATTAAGCCATATTTGGGGCTTGGAGCGATTAGGGTGAACGAAGATGCGATCTCTAGGCTTAAATTTAGCTCCGCTTCAAAAACCGCACCGAACGGCACGGCTGGAATTTACGCGATCAAAGCTTTCGGCGATCTGCAGATATTTGCAAATGCGGAGTACGAGCATCGATTTAGCGGCGATTCGTATCACGCGAGCAGAAAGTATTCGGATAGATACGACGTGGAGGGGCTTGATTATTCTAGCGGCGTATTTAACGGCGCGATCGGACTGAAATATAAGATCCTTCAAAGCGTCGGACTCAGCGCGTCGTACGAGTTAAGCGAGAGCAAAAATAGCCTGGCAAGAGCCGCTTTTGACGTGGAGTTTTGATTTTAATCGGAGTAGTCCAAGGATAGGCAGCTTGAAGCACGATTACAAATTCCTCTTTGCCGCAAAGCGAAAATTTTATGAAATTTGCGGCTAAATTTTACCTGGGCTTTGCTGCGAAATTTTAAAATTTCAGCTGTGGATTTTGCTTGCATATTTTCTCGCTTTTAAATTTCATGCACTTATCGCTTTTATGCTACTTTCAATATAAAGAATAATGCGGATTTTGCAGTAGAATTTTGCACGTGTCTTTTAACGGTATGAAATTTTAAAATAGTGCTGCTTTAAATTCCGTGATTATTAAATTTTAAAATTCCATATGCAAAGAAATTTTAAAATTTTAAATCTGGTTCGATAAAGAGATTTTGCTAAGCGGCGGGATTATAAAAATTCTAAAGCAATGGCCCGCGTGAAATTAAGAGGTCAATCCGGATTAATTAAAATCTCTAAGACTAAGACGATGGGGTAGAATTTTGCGGATCGCTCCGCAAAATTTTAGATTATTTTAGTTTATCCATTTCGATGATGTAAGGCACCGAGTTTACCCCCGCACCGAAGTATTTGGCAGCTAGGGCTTTTGCAGCATTTAGCTCGGCAGCGCTTACGTCTTTGGCACCTGCTTTGTTATCTTCAGCGTAATATTTTTTAAAAACCGCTATCTTTTGCTCGTCGGTTTTAGCATTTTTGATCTCTTTGTAGATGAGCGCGGATTTTGCGTGGCCGTCATCGCCGTGAACGGAGGTCATGACGATATCGACATTGTTATTTTTTAACGTTTCTTCGATCCTTGCCATCTCTTTGCGGCAGAATGGGCACAAAGCGTCCGTCAGCATCAAAATCGTAGGTTTTTTTGGATCGTTTCCTAGCTTGATGATATTGTCTTTGTTTTCGGATTTTACGACCTTTGCCAGCTGTCCCGCAACGCGGTCTTGCTTGATCTGCTCTTTGTAAACCACGCGTTTTTTAGGATCGATGATGTCCGTAAATATCAGATCGCCTTGAGTGAAAATGATCTCCTCTTGCGACATATTGCCTTGAGAAATCTTTAAAACGACCGCCTCGACGCCCTTTGGCTCGCTAAGCGGGATGCGCTCGGCGACCTTTATTTCGATGCCTTGAGGCGCGCCGCCGTAGATAGATAAAATTTCGCTGTCGCTTAAAGCCGCGTTTAGGCTCGCTGCGAGCGCAACTGAAGTTAAAATAGCTTTTTTCATTTTTTTCCTTTGCAAAAAATTCCGCGCATTGTAGTGCAAAATTTTAAATTTTTACTTTTTCAGATAGCGTTTATTGTCGATCGTAACGATATTCCCCATTTTATCTAGGTACTCGAGATAGCAGATGACGAATTTCCTGCTAAGCCCAAGCTCCTCTTTGGCGTTAGTGACGTTTACGAAGCCATCTTTTTCGATGATTGCGTAGAGGCGTTTGATCGCTAGGGCTAAATTTTCAGCCTCGACGAAGAGATTGTGCGCGAGACGGACGACCTTTTTGGCGTAGGTCAGCTTCTTTAGCGCGTCATCGCCGCTACTGCGGTCGATCTCTAGCTCGTCATAGACGTTATACGGCGCGAGAGGCGCTATGCCACCCTTTTTGATGAGATCAAAAATTTTACTCTCCAGGCTCTGTTTGAGCGCGTCAAAATCCACCCCCGATTTTACGTAAACTCCGCCCTTTTTGGAGACGATGCCGCTTCGCTCAAGCTCGCTAAGCGCGCGTGCGGCGAGTTCTTCGCTAGCCCACGAGAGCTTTAGAGCGATCGAGGCAGGCGAAAAGATCGCGTAGTCGTTTTTTGAGACGATAAATTTTATGAGGCTTTTTACGTCCTTGATCGCGCTTAGATCGTAAACGCATAAATTTGCTTCGTCAAAATACGTCCCCTCTAAGC
>NZ_CALKTS010000184.1 GCF_937997595.1 uncultured Campylobacter sp.
TACAGACTTACGACGAGTACGAGCGCACCATCGCCTACTACAATAAAAATTGCGCAACCTATAAATAGGCAGCGCAGATTGAGTGTGATTTAGTATAAACATGACTGCGGCACAGCGGCGTAAAATGCTCAAAATTTTATAAAATCTCTAAAAACTATTGAAAATTTTGCGCGAAGCAAAAAAGCGTCTAAAATTTATTACGTACGCTTGGCTCTAGTGATACAAAGTCGCGGTGTGAAGCATAGTGTAGTGCCTATTCATGCCCGTATTTAGCTTGGTGCGCCAAGTTTCGGTAATCATATAACGGCGCCACATACTCCGCATTAGCCAAAGGGCGCGCGATTTATTAATTGGATCGGCGCGAAGCCTTGAAATCGCGCTTAAAAATTCCACCGTGCGAATTTGAATTAGTGGCTTAAAGTGGCAAAGCAATACCCCAAAATTTAGCTGCGAGGCGGACGACGAACGATTTATTAATCGGATCGGTGTAAAGTCACGCCAAAAATTCCGTCGCGTGGAGTTGGCTGTTATGTCCGTTTATGTGTCTGCCAAAGCCTCGTAGCCTCAATATAAATATATTTCATCGAGTGGATTTGAATTGGCGTCTAGGTGCTTAAATCGATTGTAAAATCAAGCTTTTAAAATTCTATTGCTCGGTTTTGACCTGCTGCGCGATTTTCGCGGCGTATAAGGGTGGTAAAATGTGAGATCATTAGCAGTATTAAGGCACATGGCACGATTTTTCCGCTTGCGCATGCGGCTTTTAGGCGCTCGGTAATTCCAGTTTGCGCGCAGAATTTAGACATGCGGTTATTTTGGATTTCAGAGGTGAGCTTTGGAATTTTTAGCGAGAAAGTTTTTTTGGCAGGTTTGCGGTGCTATAGCTTTGATTTTTGCGGAGAAATTTTAGAATTTTATGATTTTGCAGGAGAATTTTGTGTGTTTTGGCGCCGCGTCGAACTTAAAATTTTATCTTGCCGCCGTGTAAAATTGCGCGCCTAATCTTTTTGTATTTTTAAATACGGCGTATGTTTTGAGATTTGTGCCCGTTTTTAAAATTTTGCTCCGAATAAACACCGAATACACAAAATAAGCCGCCCAGCGATAATTTTAAAAAGCCTGCAAGCCTGCAATGCAAAAGCTAAAGCTTTATGATAGGCAGAGTTTAAGGCCTTTGCCGATAATTTAGCTGCTCAGAATGCTACGACTTTAAAATTTCGCGAGTTAAATTTAAAATTTACGCCACTTGCTGCGGCTCATAAAATTTCGCGAGCTAAATTGCGCTGAAATTTTACGAACGGCGACAAAAACTATTCGGCGTAGAATTTTATTCAGCTTGCTTATGCGGAGCGAGGGTTTAAGCTTGCAAGTAACCGCGGTTTTTGCTTTACGCTCGCACCAACCGTCCAAAGCACCACCGCGTATTAGCGCGATGTTTATCTTGGCTACGCTTTAATGCGCGAGGTTTTTGTGTCGCCGTAAAATACAAATTTATGAGTTTTCGGGATTGCAGATTAATTTTGCGCGCTTGCAGATAGTTTTTTAAATTTTGTCAAAATATGAAATTATATCCGCGCAACGCCCATAAATTTCTCAGCGCTAAACGCGCTCGCAGCGCTATTGTCTTAAATTCGTAGTGCCTGTAAGCCGCTTTTTAAAGTTTCGACAAAATACGAAATTTCGCTCATGAAGCATGAATCTGTCTCCGTAATGTAGAATTTGCCCACGACCGCAAATTTACGCATGCAATAATGCGGCGTCAAATTTTGTTTCGGTATAGCAGCGCTGAATTTCTTGGGCAAAAAGCGTAGCGATTGATCTTGCCACATCGTGATGAGGGCGTGCGTTTAATGCTTGAGCGGATTGAATTAGCTCGCGCGTCCATGAAATTTAGTTAATCAAATTTTATGCGCGTTAGACAGCATTTGAATTCTGCTTGCTCGCGTAATAAATCTGTTAAGCTGAGTTTTAAATTCTATCTACCCCAAATGGGAATTTTATCTGCAAAATAGGCGAAGTGCAAATTTAATTTGAATGCTGCTCGCCCACCTGTGGAATTCCGCCGCATTATAAGCTTGTTAAAGCACTCCAAGCCGCATTGTACGCTACGGTTTGCCTCATTACAGCTCGCTAAAACGCTCAAAGCGGGCTTTTAGAGATTTTGCATTTTTGTTTAAAAGCTCCGCTTGCGCAGCGAGCTTATCTGCGTATGTTTGAAGCGACGTCGCATACTTAGCATGCGCCTCAAAGTCCGATTTTAGCGCGTAAATTTCATCTTTTACCGATTTTATATTTTGCGCGAGCGCCTCGTCTTTTGCGAAAATTCGGATCGTGCCTAAAAGCGCCAGCAGCGTCGTGGGTGATGCCGCAAAAATGCCGATTTGCGCGCAGTATTCAAGCACCTGCGGCAGCTTCTCGCAGACGTAGACGAAAACCGCTTCGCTGGGCACAAATAGCACCGCAAACTCCGTGCTCAGAGGCGGTATGATGTATTTCTCCGCGATATCTGCGGCGTGCTTTTTCATATCAGTGGCGAGTTGCTTATCCGCACTAGCAAGCGCTGCGGCGTCGTTTGAAGCGGAGGCGGCGATGATCTTTTCATAGCTTTGAAGTGGAAATTTTGAGTCGATGCAAAGAATTTTTTCTTTTGCGATATGCAGCGCGCAGTCCGCAATCCTGCCGTTTGGTAGGTGCTTTTGCAGCTCATAAAATGCGGTGTTTTGCCCATAGATCATCGATAAAATTTTCTCTAATCGGTACTCGCCGAAGTTGCCGCGCAGCTTGACGTTGCCTAAAATCGCGTTTAGCCTTGCGATTTCGTCACGCACTTGAAGCGAAGTTTTATTTTGCTCGCTCATTCGCGCTAGATTTTCCGCTATGTCCTTAAAGCCACGATCTAGCGAGCTTAAATTCTCGCTAAGCGCGCTATTTTGGCGCTGCAAACCCTCGCCTAGGGATCTATTAAGATAATAGAGCTTATCATTAAAGCCGTCGTTTAGGCTTTGATTTAGCTTAAAAAGCTCGGCACTTGCTCTCGCACTTTGAGCTGTGAGCCTTTCGTTTAAAAGCTCGCTAAGCGTGGAGTTTGCATCGCTTATGCGGCGGTTTTGCAGCACGAGCGCGATCAGCAAGGCAAGTACTAGTGCAGCAAAAAATGCAAACGCCGCGAGCAAAATCCCATCAGCGCCCATTTTCTTGCACGCTTTGCGGATCTAAAATTTCATTTTTATAGCGTAGATATTCGATGTCGTTGTTAAGCGCGCGATTTTCCTCAAGCAAAACCTCGTGTTTGGTGCGAAGCGCAGCGATGTCGCGGCTGATGTAATAAATTTCGTTGCGGATATAAATCGCCGGCACCGTCAGCAAAAACGCAAATCCGATCAGCAGATAAACGACTAAAAGCTGATAAAGCGTGAGATTTTTCTCCTTTTTTTTCTCGGCATCGTAGTTGCGTAGTAGCTCGTCCTGTGCGCCAGCAAAACTGCCGTAACCGCGCCCTGCAGCAAGGCTTGAATAATCCTGCGCGCCCATATCCGCGTAATTTTGATTTTGCGTGCCTGTAAAGTTCGCACCCGCAAACGCCGCATAATCCGCCTTGCCTGTAAAATTGGCACCTACAAAATCGCCGTAGCTCGCTCCGCTGGAATTATCGCTGCCGCGATTGGCTGAAAGATTTGCGTCGTCGCGTCCTTTTAATTTTACTTTGTTGCTTTTATTAAATTTTGTTCCGCCGCTTTCGGAATTTAGATAGTTTTGGGTATTTGTAAAGCCTGAACTTTCGAATTCTAAGCCAGCAAAATCGTCGTAACCGCCCGCTGCGCCCGCGTAGTTTCGTTTTACGGAAAGATCCGCGGCAAGCTTATCCTCTAGCTCCTCATCCGTCAGATCCTCCATAGCTCGTCTTTTCGCAAGCTCTATGCCCGCTAGATCGGATGTCCCTGCGAAGTCGTGCCCGTCATCGTCGTCGGCAAAATATTCATATTTGTTCATCTAAAATCTCCATAAATTTAAAACCACGATCTTATCTTTACTCGCCGCCAAAGCGCTTGCGTCAAGATAAATTCGGCTCGAAACCCGCAGCTAGCGTGTACCCAGCAATGGGCAGTTAAGGTAAAATTTAAAAGCCAAAGTTACGAGCAAAATTCTTCTTTGCAATTTTACCTCGGTAAATGGAATTTTATCTTAACTCGCAAAATTATATCTCGGCCAGCAAAAGTAAAATTTTAATTTAGCGGGCTATTTTTGTTAATTTTGCTCACTCTTTGCACCGGCAGGCTCGTGGAATTTAGGTAAAGATCAATTCCGCCGTAGCGGGCAAAACTATGCTGCCTTTACTTATTTTTTATGCGCTGCCGGCTTGCAAAATTTATATCGGCAGCAGAGTTATCTGCTGAGTCCCGCTGTCTAGTTTAAAATTTTTACGTTGATGGTTTTTGCATTTACGGCGAAATTTCATTTACTTCAATCGCTATCTATCTGCAAAATTCTATCTTGGCAAGCGAAATTTTAATATCTTTGCCTATTTACACCGCCTCTTTGCGAAATTCATTTTGACAGGTAAAAATAGAGCTCACTTTACCGAGATTGACTATTTATAAAATTTTGTCAAATCGTCTGAAAAACCGCTTAAAATTTCACTGCGTCTTCGGTGCGCCTTAAAACGCTAAGCGAAGGATATCGCTTGCAAGATAGGCTCTATCGTCTAAAAGGTCAATGAAACTACTGCTCGCTTACAAAATTTCGTTAAAGCAAAGGGCGAGTTTGACATTACGCCGCTTGCTTTAGGCGCCAAATTTTAACTCTCACTCTGTTCTGTATCTATGCTGCCACTTAGTTTTTAAAATATGCAGCAACTAAATCTCATAAAATTATACGTTAAATATAGCGTAAAATTCAACGTTAAATTTTATGATTTAGACATTGCGCGTTTGAAATAACACTGAAAAATATCATAAATTCTAAAGCGAATCTTTGTAAGCTGGATTTTAAAATTCCATAAAATTTTAAAATTTAATGCCTGCAAATCTGTAAATTTTACAAAATTTCGTCAAAATTTAAAATTCATAGCAATCAAAGGCGGTCATTTCAGTCGAAAAATTCTTAGCTTCGCGCTCGCTGCTCGCGAGTTTTTTGCAAGCTCTTGCGCGTCTGCTATTATCGGGCTTTTGGTTAGGATTTTACCTAACGAATGCCCGCCGCCGCATTCGCAGCGCATAAACTCGCTAGGGCAGACGCAATCACGTTCCCACGCCTTAAATCGTTCCTTTACTATGCGATCTTCAAGCGAATGAAACGAGATTATAGCGACAGTTGCATTAGTTAGAATTGAATCACGCGATTTTTGTTCGATGAGCGTGAGCAAGCGCTTTAGCTCGCCAAGCTCGTCGTTTACCTCGATGCGGATCGCCTGAAATGCTAGCGTAGCCGTGCTGATGCTGCGCCCTTTAACGGGCTTCGTTCCGATTAAATTTGCCAAAGCTTTAGCGCTTGTTAGTGGTGCGTTAGCCCGTGCAGTAGCTATTTTAGCAGCGATTGTGTTAGCGTTTGTTAGCTCACCGTATTCGCGGAAAATGCGCGCCAGATCCGCTTGCGAGTAGTGGTTTACGACGTATGCCGCATCTAGAGCTGCGCTCTCATCCATTCGCATATCCAGTGCGTCGCTTTTAGTGGAAAAGCCGCGGCAGTTTTTATCTAGCTGAAGCGACGAAACGCCAATGTCGGCTAAGATCCCACGAACTGCGCGGAGCTTTTGCTCGGGTAGAATTTCTAAAATTTCGCTAAATTTTGCTTTGTGAATTTCTATGCGATCTTTAAATTTACTAAGCCGCTCACGCGAAAATTCTATCGCTTCGGCATCTCTGTCGCAAGCGATGAGTTTAAGCTGCGGATTAGCGGTCAAAATGCCCTCGCTGTGCCCTCCGTAGCCTAGTGTGCAGTCAATAACGTAGCCGTCCTCAAGCTGCGAAAATGCGGCGATCGTTTGCGAAAAAAGTACCGGAATATGTGGAGCTTGCACCTGAATTTATCCTTTTGAAATTTCTAATCCTATATAATAGCGAAATTTTTTACAAAGGCGAGAGATGGACGAGTATTATTATGAAATTTTACGCAAAATTTCGCTTTCGATGTTTAGAGATAGGCTTTTTGGGATCTTTCACGGCTCGATTTCAGCAAAAATTAAAGAAAATCAGTTCTTGATCAACAAAAAAGACGCGATTTTCGATAGCCTGAATAGGGATGATTTTATAACGCTGTTTTCAAAAAAAGACTACCGCTGGCAGGATGCTAGCATCGATAGTGACATACATATAAATATCTACAAAAATATAAAAGAGGCAAAATTCGTAACCTACGCGACACCACCATATCTCGTCGCATATACGCTGGAGCATGATTTTATTTTGCCACGAGATTACTTTGGGGTGAGCAAATTTAAGCGCATTGAAATTTACGATCCTAAGAACTACGACGACTGGCACGAGCGTGCGCCGTATGAAATTTGTAACTATATGATAAATGAAAATAGCGATATAATGGTGATTCGCGGCTATGGGGTTTTTGCCTATGCAAGGAGCGCGCAGCAAATGGCGAAAAAAATAGCGATTTTAGAAATGAGTTCAAAGCTGCTTTTGCTAAGCTAAGATTAATGTATACCAAATCATTTACTAACGCGTTATAATTCGCCAAAAATGCCTATTTTTCAGCCTTACATAAGGTTTTATCTGTATAATTACTAACAAAAAATTTCTTTAGTTAGCTATTTAAGGATTTAGATGATAGAATGGATGCAAAAGCATAAGAAGTCGCTTATACCGACGATTTGGATAAGCACGATAGCTTTCGTGGGTGCAGGCTTCGTCGGCTGGGGCGCATATGATATGAACGCTAACCGCGCAGGCTCAATCGCTAGAGTAGGGCAGATTTCAATAACGAATCAAGAATATAAGATAAAATCAACCGAGTTATACAATAGATTAAACGCTATGAGCGATGGGCAATTTACTCAAGAACAAGCCAAAAATATGCATCTAGATCAGATCGCAGTAGATCAGCTAATCGGCGAAGCGTATTTTCTAAATTTTGCTAAAGATTTAGGCATTCAGGCTAGTGATAAAGATGTGGCGGAATTTGTGCTAAACTCGCCGAATTTCCAAGAAAATGGCGCATTTAGTAAGGAACTTTACGATAATGTCGTAAGGAATTCAGGACTTACTAAAAAGGAATTTGAGCGCAATCTACAAAAGGTCCTAACTTTAGAAAAGCTCGGCAAAGCGCTAAAAATAACGCCTAACCCTAAGATCGTAGAAGCATTTGCAGCATCGCAGCTGATGCAGGACAAGGTTTCTGCAGAGATAATCTACGCCGATGCTAACGTCACTTTTAATGACGACGAGCTAAAGAAATTTTGGGAAGGCGAGAAATCGCACTTTATGACTGAGAAAAAATATACTCTCGGAGTATATTTTGTGGCACCTAGCAATGTCGATGTGAATGATACGGAACTAAGTAAATTTTATGAAGGACACAGAGGCGAGTATAGAAGCCTGGATGATAAATTATTGGATTTTGCAGAAGCCAAACCTAACGTCTTAAAAGATTACCGAATGGATCAGGCTAAAAAAATCGCAAAAAAAGATTTTCCAGATATTAAAAAAGGTAAAATCGATACTAATGAAACCATAGTCGCTACGGCTAGCAATTTTCCAATATCTGAGATTGAGGTTGCAAAGCCAGGAGATGTCATCAAGCCTTTCGAGTACAAAGGCGGATATTTGATTGCTAAACTAAACGGTGTAGAGCAGCCTAGACAGATGACTTTCGATGAGGCTAAGCCTTTGGCTTCTAAAGAATTTGAAGCGAAAAAACGCAAAGAGCTACTTGAAAAAAGAGCTCAAGATGCGCTTAAAAATTTCAAAGGCGAAGATTTCGGCATGCTGTCTCTTAATAGTAAAAACAATACCAAGCTAAGCGATGACGAATTTTATAAATTTCTTATCGATATGTTTAATAAGCCTGCCAAAGAAGGGATAGTGATGTTTGATAACAAAGCCGTAGTGTATAAAATTTCACAGCAGAGCCTAGGTAGCAGCGAAGAGATAGATAAAGAAAAAGCGATCGTAGCCGATAGAATAACCACGTTATTAAATTCTAATCTGCAAGATGATCTAACCAAAATGCTAGAAAAGCGCTATAAAACCGAAAGATATTTTAAAGGTAAAGACAGTGAGTGAATATATTTTAGGTCTAGATATAGGCTCAACTAAAATTCGCGCAATAATCGCTAAAAATGATGGCATTTTTACGGTCTTAGGCGTTGGCGGAGCCGATACTTTAGGTATCAAAAAGGGTGTCATAACAAACATAGAGCAAGCCGCAGGCTCAATAAAACAGGCGGTAAAAGCAGCGGTAAAAGGCGCTGGTAGAAGCTATGATAAAGCCATTATATCGATCTCTGGCTCATATGCCAAAAGCGTTAAATCTCGCGGCGTCATAACTATGGAAAATGAGATCGGACTAGATGAAATCAAGCGTGCTATGCAGGTCGCAGAAGCCCAGGCTAACGTGCCTAGCGATAGTGTAATCTTACATGTGCTTCCGTACGATTTTAGAGTCGATGAGCAGGAACACATCGAAGACCCCCTCGGTATGAGTGGCACGCGCCTAGAGGTATCCACACATATCGTCATCGCGCCGGAAAGCTCGATTAAAAATTTGAAAAAATCAGTCGAGATGGCAGGCGTAAAGGTCGATAACATCGTCCTTTCAGGCTACGCATCCTCCATATCTACGCTTAGCAAGGATGAAAAAGAGCTCGGCGTAGTGCTGATTGACATGGGCGGCGCTACATGTGATATAGTCATCCACCTGGGGAATTCCTTGCGTTATAACGATGTTGTGATGTTCGGCTCTAATAACGTTACTAACGATCTATCGCGCGCCCTACATACGCCGCTTCCGTATGCGGAAAACATTAAAATTACCTATAACGATCTAATTAATCAAGGCAATAGCGAAGTTGAATTGCCTGCTTTAGGAGATAGCGAGTCAGAAAACCACATCATAAGCCTTGAGATCATCTCTCAAGTCATCCTCGCTCGCGTTAAAGAGACCTTCGATATGATAGCCGATAAGATCGAAAGAAGCGGCTATAAAGACCGCATAGGCGCAGGTATCGTAATCACGGGCGGTATGGCGAAGCTAGACGATGTGCGCGATTTAGCGGCGATAGTTTTTGATAACACTTCCGTTAGGGTTGCAAGAGCAAAGAGCGTGGGCGGTCTACACGAGATCGCCGACGATATTTCAAATTCTTGCGCACTAGGACTTTGCATGTATGGCTTCGGCGAATTTACCCCTTACGAGATGGACTCTAACGGCAAACTCCGCTACAAAGACGAAGTTATAAATAAGGCTCCGAAACGAAATGTGAACGAATATTATGAAAAAGAGGTCAGCAAGGCGATAGAAAAAGAGGGCGTCAGAGCGGATAGCGGTGCGGCTAAGAAGGAGGATCTAAATATCCAACTTCCCAAAAAAGACGGACAGAATTTTTTCAATAAAATTTGGTCGTCTATGAAAAATTGGTTTTAAATTTTAAGCTAAGGAGATACTCGTGAAAGGATATAGTATGGAAGAAAGAAAGGGCATCTACGGTGCCAAGATGAAGGTTATCGGCGTCGGCGGCGGCGGATGCAACATGATAAATCATATGATCCGCGAAGGATTTACCAAAACCGACGTTGAGCTTATGGTGGCTAACACCGACGCACAGGCGTTAGAAAAGTCGATCGCAAATACTAGAATTTTACTAGGCGAAAACACCACCAAAGGTCTTGGCTGCGGTATGGATCCAGCGCTTGCCAAGATGGCTGCGGAGGAGAACTACGACGATCTTAAAGACCGCTTGGACTACTCCGACATCGTTTTCGTAGGCTCCGGTCTAGGTGGCGGTACTGGTACGGGCGCTGCGCCTATCGTTGCAAAAGCTGCGAAAGAGAAAAAAGCGCTAACTATCGGCGTCGTTACCACCCCTTTCGGTTTTGAGGGCAAAAAGCGCATGCGATTAGCACAAGAGGGTCTTGAAGAGCTTAAAAAAGAGTGCGATTCCATAATCGTTATCCCAAATCAAAATTTATTGAAGATCATCGATAAAAAAACCGGTCTAAAAGATGCCTTTAAAATCGTAGATAATGTCCTATTCCAAGCCGTAAACGGTATGATCTCCGTGATCTTAGAATCCGGCGATAGCGATATCAACGTCGATTATGCCGACGTAAAAAAGGTAATGACGCACCGCGGTTTGGCGCTTATGGGTATCGGCGTTAGCGAAGGTGATGGCGCGGCAGAAGAAGCGCTAAAAAGTGCGATCCAATCTCCGCTTTTGGACAATACCTCCATCCACGGCGCTATGGGTGTGCTAGTGCATTTTAAGATGTCGCCTGATTGCTCCTTGCTTGAGATCGAATCCGCGATGAATATCATCGAAGATACCGTGGATAAGGATGCCGACGTTACTTGGGGTACCACCACCGATCCTAAGATGGAAAATAACCGCGTCGAGGTTACTCTCATCGCCACCGGCTTTGAAAGGAGCATCGAGGAAAAAAAGCAGGTCGCCAGCGATAACGTAGCGGATCGCAGAAAGGCGCTTTTAGAGAGCATGGGTCGAAATTCTATCTTTTCTAGACAAAAGGTAAGTAGCGGCGATTTTAACGGAGACGAGACCTACGACGAGCTCGACGAGCCCGCATTCCTACGCAACCAGATGGACTAAATGCGCAGACGAGATAGGCAGCTAAGCGAAGATGAGGCGTTAAAAATCATCGACGAGAGCGAATACGCTACGCTTAGCTGCATAGATGAGAGCGGCGAAATTTTTAGCGTGCCTATCTCGCCGGTGCGCGATGCAGACGTTATTTATATCCACGGCGCGCCTGCCGGCACAAAGGCGAAACTCTTTCAAAACGGACGCGCGGTAACGGCGGTTTTTGTTAGCTACAACCGCGTTCCTACCCCAAGCGACGAAGAATACCGATCTATCGCAAACGATGCTGCCGCTTTAGGCTCTAGAGTTTATACGACGGAGTACCGCAGCGCGATCGCCGTTTGCGAAGCAAACGAAGTGTTAGATGACGAGCGTAAAATTTACGCTCTGCGGATACTTTGCAAAAAATACACCCCAAACTATATGTCGCGCGTGGAGTTCGCCTCCAAAGCATCCCTAAAACGCACGAAAGTGTATGAGCTTAAAATAAAATCCGTAACCGCAAAGGCTAAAATTTTATATAATTAAATTTAAGAAATCTAAATTTAAATTGCTTGATTTCTTAAAATTTCAAGTTTTAATGCTAGATAAATTTTAATTTTAAATTTCGTATCGCCAAATTACAAAGCTTCTTGTGGGTACTAGCATCGGCACCACCGCGGCGATCGTCCCGCTTACTATCGGCTCGGCGCCCT
>NZ_CALKTS010000185.1 GCF_937997595.1 uncultured Campylobacter sp.
ACCACGAGATGGTTGTATATGGCAAAGGGCACTATCACTATGAGTAGCCACAGCGACGCCGAAGCGATGCAAACGCCCGCCATGCCGAGGAAATAAAAGAAATACATCGGATTGCGCGATAGGCGGTAGATGCCGCCCTGTGCGGCTCTGTCCGCAGGAGTTGCCGCATAGTCGTAAAACGCCTTGATGAAGCCCGCAAAAGCCGCTATATAGATCACCGCTCCGATCCAAAACCACGCGCTGTCCGTCTTAAGAGGCACGAACACCGACAAAATAAGCAGCGCTACTTGCAGCAGCGAGCTTATGATCGCATTTCGCTTGTCCGCGAGCGTGTACCACGAGGTATCGGTGGCGCGCTTGCCGACCTCTTTGTAGATAAACATATACGCGAACTGTATCAGCACCATCGCAAATGAGGGTATCCAAGCACCCGCTAGAGCAGGCTCAAGCGTCGTAAAAAATGAAATTTCCATGACCACTCCCTTTGCTTTAAATTTTATCTTGCAGCTTTGTCTTGCCTTTGTTTGCTTGTCGTTGCTTTGTCCTTTTCCGCCCGCCGCGAGTTTAAATTTTACTCCGCCTCGCACCGCCTGTTTGACATGCTGCGGCTATGTTTGCTCGGTACGCCGCCCGCCGCCGATGCCGCTTTGATGAAGTATATGGCATCGGCCCGCTTGGCGCTATTTGTTGAAAGAGGTTTCGGCGCTGGTAAAATGGCGGTCTTCTCGGCGCCGATGTACTGCCGCACGATGAAACATTCTGTGCCGATGTATCCGCCGCCTACTACATGAGCGTTCGGCACAGATGCTGCCTGCTAGGTGTAGCGCTGATGCCGCTAGTTCGGTATCGCGCTATTTACCCTCTGGATTGAGTCCTTTTAAGATATAGCCAAATTCCGTATCGCTGAGCTCGTAATTCATAAATTTTTTATAAAACGCCTTCGTTTCGGCTTTCACGTCGATGTCGGCAAAAAGCTCGGGCTGGATGGTTTTTGCCGCCCATAAAATTTGAAGCACCGTATCCGCGCCGTATCGATCCCAGTTGAAAACCCCGCGCGGATTGCCGTAAACGCGCCCGTTTTTGACCGCATCCGTGCCGCTGTAAACCGGACTTGATTTGATTTTCTCTACCGCATCTTCGTTGTGATCGCCGCCCACGATTATGATCTGCGGGTTGCTCGCGATGATCTCCTCGGCGGTGATCGTTTTCATCGGGCCTTTGGTAGCGGTGATCGCGTTCGTGCCGCCGGCTAGCTCTATCCAAGAATCGATCAGCGTGCCTTTACCGTCTATCTTTAAAAGATCGGTTCCGCCTACGATGTGAAGGACGCGCGGGCGCTTATCGGGGCTTAAATTTGCGGTGCGGCCGCTAACCAAAGCGATATTTTTATCGAGATTTGCGATTAGATCCTTCGCTCTTTGCGGGGCGTCGCCGCCTAGCATATCGCCGCACATCCTGATGCTGCGCCTCATCTGCTCATAATCGCTAAATGACGCCTTTAAAACGGTAAAGCCCTGCTTAGCTAAATTTTCGCCCGCCAGCGCGGTTGAGATGATGACTACGTCGGGGTTGCGGCTCATCAGCTCCTCTAAATTTACGTCGTTGTTTTTTAGAAGCACGGGGATCTGCGCCAGGCGCGGATAAATTTTACGAAACCATGCGTTTTTGCTGATATAATCAGTAGTAGCGACGATCTTGTCCGCTCCTCCTAGGGCCAGTAAAATTTGATTGTTCGAGTGCCAGAGTGCCGCGATACGCTCAACTTTTGCGGGGATTTTGACCTCAGCTCCGTCCATATCCTTGATAGTTCTAAGCTCTGCCGCGCTCGCAAAAAGCGCACCCACTAAAAGCAGTAATAAAAATTTTTTCATTTTTTCTCCTAAACGGTATTGAAATATACGCCGAGATATTACATAAAATCTCATTAAAATTGCGTAAATTTTACTCGCCGCGATTATTTATTATTTTTCAAAGTAAATTTTTATATAATCTATTTTAAATTTAGCATTTTTGAAGGAGAGAAAATGGGTGAAATTTTATATTTGATAGGTGCCGCCGTCGGGGTTTTAATCGCGCTTTTTATCATCGTGCCGCTGTTTTTCAGGCGCATAGTGGAGACGAATGAAGTGCATATCGTCCAAAGCGCGCGCAAGACGACGAGCTACGGCAAAGATACCGGTAATGGCAACAGCTATTATGAATTCCCGAGTTGGGTGCCGGTGCTGGGCGTTACGAAGATCGTTTTGCCGGTCTCAGTCTTTAGTATCAAGATCGAGGATTATGAGGCGTATGATCTGGGTAGGCTTCCTTTCGTAGTCGATATAACGGCGTTTTTTAGGATTATGGATTCAAATTTAGCTGCGCAACGTGTCAATAATTTTGAGGATCTTAACAATCAGCTTAGGAATATCATTCAAGGCTCGATCCGCTCGATCCTTTCGAGCCGCGTGCTTGAGGACATCTTGCAGATCCGCTCTGAGCTCGGAGACGATTTTACCAAGGCGGTAAAGACGCAGCTGCAAAACTGGGGTATTGAGCCCGTCAAAAACATCGAGCTGATGGATATCCGAGATAGCAGCGGCAGCAAGGTCATCTTAAACATCATGGAGAAGAAAAAATCCCAGATCGAAAAGGAAAGCCGCGTCGAAGTGGCAAACAACACCAAGCTTGCTCAGATCGCCGAGATCGAAGCCGCGCAGGCGACCGAAGTGCGCCAGCAGGAGGCCAATAAGATGGTGGGCCTTAAAACCGTCGAAAACGAGCGAGAGGTCGCGATTTCAAAGGAGCAGGCCGAGCAGCTCATCAAGGATCAGCAAAAGATCACGCAGGAAAAGGCGATGGAGGTCGTGCGGGTAAACGACGTCAAGCAGGCCGAGATCAAAAAGCAAGTGGAGATCGTAAAGGCCGAGCAGGAGCAGCGCAAGATCGAGATCGACGCCGAAGCGCGCAAAAACGCCAAAATCCGCGACGCCGAAGCGATCAAGGAAAATCAAATTTTAGTAGCGCAGGGCGATAAAGAGAAGCAATTTCTCGCCGCCGCGGCGCTTTTGGAGATGAAGGACAAAGAAGCGCAGGGTACGCTAAAGATAGGCTCTGCAGAGGCCGAGGCGCTTAGGCTAAAAGAGCTCGCGCCGGTAAATGCACAGATCGAGCTGGCGCGCGAGATCGGCGAAAATCAGGGCTATCAGACCTATCTGATCTCGATCAAACAGATCGAAGCGAACCGCGACATCGGCCTGGAGCAGGCTAAGGCGCTAAGCGCGGCGGATCTTAAGATCATCGCAAACGAAGGCAGCGTAGGCGAGGGGATGAGTAAATTCGGCGAAATTTTAAGCGCCAAGGGCGGCACGCAGCTAGCCGCGATGCTCGAAGCGCTAAATCAAAGCGAGGTCGGCAAAAAGGT
>NZ_CALKTS010000186.1 GCF_937997595.1 uncultured Campylobacter sp.
TGGCGATCGAAAGCAGCCACGATGAGCGAGGCTGCGTGTGGCCGCGCGAGCTGGCGCCTTTCGAGCTTGAGATCATCATCTCAAATCACAAAGACGCCGCGGCGGTAGAATTTGCCGAGAAACTATACGAGCAGTGCCGCGAGCGCGGTATCCGCGTGCTACTTGATGATCGCGCGGAGCGTTTCGGCGTAAAGATGAACGACTTCGAGCTGATGGGCTTTCCGTACGCGGTGCTCGCGGGAAAAGCCCTAGCGGAGGGAAGCGTCGAGTTTATCACCCGCGCAGGTCTAAAGCGGCAGAGCGTAAGCGCGGATGAAATTTTAAAATTTATAGAGAAAAAATTAGCCGAGAAAAATTAGTAAGCGTATGGAATTTAGCCCTAAATTTGGGCTAAATTTTGCCGCCATATTTTGAAATTTGCGAGCTGATTTTGCGGCTACGGCGGATTTATTTTGCTGGCTCTATCCTGATCTGCCCGTCTTTTGCGACCAAGCTCACATCGCCATCTATCACGCCTAGACGTACGATGCCCTCGTAGTAGGGCTGATAGCCGTAGTAGATGACGAAGTTATTCCACGGAGCAAAGTACGAGATCTCGCCTTTTTTGCCATCGCGTCCTTTTGGCTCGCCGCTTACGTCAAGCGGTTTTGGCAGTTTGGCGACCTTTTCGTGTCCGGCGTAGTCGCTTAAATTTAGCGTTAGCGGTAGCTGTGCGGCAAAGCTCCTAGCCACCGCCGTGTCGTCTAAGACAGCAGCGACTTCGCCGCTAGAGCTTTTTAAAGCTATCTTTAAATTACGCATTTTCTCCCCAGCTACTAAATTTAGCCCTGCAAAAAGCATAAAGATGGCTAAAATTTTTCTCATTTTTACCTTCCTTATCTCTCGAATTTACCCCTGCAAAGCGCAGGGGGGCTTGTTTATTTCAAATTTGCTTTGAAAAATTCCTCAAATTTATCGTATGGGATCTTGTTGTTTTTATTGTCATATAGGTCTGTATGCACGGCGCCAGGGACGATAACTAGCTCTTTATTTTTGTTGCCAAGCGATTTAAAAGCGTCCTCGCTAAAGTATCTTGAGTGCGCTTTTTCGCCGGCTACGATAAGAGTCGGAGTTCTCATCTCGCTTGCGTAAGCAAGGATCGGCATATTTATAAACAAGATAGGATTTGTGACGATCCAGCCGCTCTTTCCGCTGTTTGAATTTACAGAGCGTTTTGTGATATCCGCGCGGCGTGCGGTAAAAGTCCGCATATTCAGCTATAAACTGCAGCGTGCTTGCGTCTATCTTTTTTGGATCAACGTTTATCGCACCAGTATATGCCGGTTTGCCGGCTTTTGCATCGACCCAGCGTTGCTCGGCTAGCTTCTTTTTAGTTTCATATCTCTCATCCGCGCCTATGCTATCGTTGTAGCCTTTTGCTACCACTCGCGTTATATCATACATCGTGCTGGTTGCAACCGCCTTTATGCAAGGATTGCTAAGAGCTGCATTTAGAGCAAAACCGCCAAAGCCGCAAATTCCTAAAATGCCGATACGTTCAGGGTCTACATTGTCTTAAAGGCCTAGAAAATCAACCGCCGCGCTAAAATCCTCGGTATTTATCTCTGGGCTTGCTAAATTCCTCGGCACGCCGCCGTTCTCACCCGTGTAGCTTGGATCAAAGGCAAGCGTGATAAATCCGCGCTCAGTTAGCGTTTGCGCGTAAAGTCCGCTTGATTGTTCCTTTACCGCGCCAAAAGGTCCGCTAACTGCGATCGCAGCGGCTTTGCCTTTTAAATTTTTAGGCGTATAAAGATCGCCGACTAGCTCCACGCCGTAGCGATTTTTAAATTTGACCTTTTTGTGATCTACTTTGTCGCTTTTGGCGAAAATTTTATCCCACTCGCTAACCATAGAAACCGCCTCTAGGGGTGATTTTACCGCGTTTGCACCTGCCATTGCATTGCCTCCTAAAATAAAACTTGACGCTACAAGCGCCGCCGCAAATTTCTTAAGATACATCTTTGTCCTTTCGGTTTTGATTTAGCTTTACAAGCTGTTTTGTAATGTGCATTCTAGCAGGATTTTAAATTTTGCGTTAGAACGATTCTCTAAATTTCATGCCTAATCCTGAAAAATTTCTAAAAAGGGGTATAATTTCATAAAATTTGAGGCGGAGAGCAAGATGAGTGAGCTAAATTTACTAAAAGAGCAAACAAAAGAATTTTTACTAGATAGATACGGCGTAAACGGCCTTGTTCAAAGCGACATCGACTCGCTTGATTTTTACATCAGCGAAAAGACGCATGATTTTATCAATGTCATCTACAATCCATCTTTGTGCATTATCTTGCAAGGGGCAAAGTCGGTGGGCTTTGGCGATGAGATGAGCGGATACAACGAGCAAAGGTATCTACTCACATCGACCTATATGCCTCTAAGAGTGAGCCTAACCGACGCCTCAAAAGAGAGGCCATATATCTCGCTTATCCTTAAATTTAGCATGGATGAAATTTATGAAGTGCTAAAAAAAGTCGAGATAAAAGAAGATAACATGCAAAAAAGCCAAAAGGGGGTATTTTTCGGCGATCTTACGGAAGAGATAATAGAGCCTGTTTTGCGCTTTATCTTGCTGCTTGAAAAGCCAAAAGAGAAGATTAAATTTCTATCGGATCTTGCCAAAAAAGAGATCCTTTACACCCTTGTAACAAGCGATAAAAGCGGCTATTTTTTAAACAAATTTGCTATGCAAGGCAGCGTTTCTAATAAAATTTTGCATGCCGTCGCAAAGATAAAAAATGAATTTACGAAAAAACTAAATATGAAAGAGGTCGCGCGCGCTTGCTATATGAGCGAGTCGTCGCTCTATCATAACTTCAAGGTCGTAACCTCGCTAAGCCCCATCGCTTTTCAAAAAAAGATCCGCCTTGAAGAGGCTAAAAACCTGCTCGCGACCAAAAATATCGGCGTAGCGCAGGCTGCCTTTGACGTAGGATACGAGAGCGCGTCGCAGTTTAGCCGCGAATACGCAAGGATGTTTGGCGTACCGCCTAAATCCATAGCGAAATTCTACGCTCCGGCGTGGCATGAGTTTAAATTTAGATCAAATTTAACGGCACAAAGGGCAGGGTAAAATTTCTACTGTCTAGCTTATAAATTTGCGCTAGAGTCTGCTTAAATTTAGCCGAAAACCTTTTTTAAATGCGCTTCGTAATCTCTCGTAAAACGCTCGATGTCAGGATTTTTAACGACGTCGTTACACATAAAAGTAGGCAGCCTTTTCGTGCCTAAAAACTCATTTGCCTTATGAAAAT
>NZ_CALKTS010000187.1 GCF_937997595.1 uncultured Campylobacter sp.
TCGCGCGCTCGTCGGCGGTAAATTTAGAACCGGTGTGGTTGTTTATAAATTTAGCATTCGGAAAGTCCGCGCGCAGCTTGGCTATGACGCCGCGCAGCTTCTCGTAATTATCAGAAGCTCGCAGCGTCGCGGAGTTGTTTTTAGCAGAGCTAGCCTCCATCGGCAGGTGGATCGCATAATGCTCAAAGCCGCGAGCGAGCGAGCGCGTGTCCTTGCGCTGATACTCGGGCGGGAAGATGGACGGCGTCACGCGCACGGGCAGCGCAGCGATCTTTTGCGCCTGCTCGCCGGTGCCTACGTCGTCGATGATGATCGCAAGCTTTGCGCGAGAGCCTGCGGGCAAAGCCTTGCGCGGCAATTTAGAAAGATCGTCCGCGTTGCCCGAAGCGTGGCTTTGCGCGGTAGAATTTATGGAATTTTCTGGCGCGGAATTTACTACGGTAAAATTTACGTCAGATCCGTCGCTCGCCGAATTTGAGGCGGCGGAATTTGCGGAAGCTATAGAATTTACGGAATTTTGCGAATCGCCGTTTGCGGAATTTTCTCCTGCGGAATTCCGCCGTGCGGGCTCGATACTCATCTTCGACGTAGTTACGTTTTGCTCGGCGATCTTATCAAGCTCCTTTTGAATCAATGCTTCCTTCTGTGCAGCGCTTAAACGCGGCTTTTTACCGCGAGAATCGGAAGTGCTTTCGGGAGTTTGTTTGCGCGAGCTTTGCTGCAACGCGGCTTTATTGCCTGAAAATACGAGATCCAAAACCGCGTAGGTAACCGCACCGCTTAAAAAGCATAAGATTACGACAAAGGCGATCGTTGCGTAGTTGATTGGGCGCTTTTTGCGGCGCCCGCGTGGATTTGTATTAGCCAAAGCTCAGCCGAAATCAGTTTTTATCTTTATTTACGAGCTTACCCTTAGCAATCCACGGCATCATCGCGCGAAGCTTATCGCCGGTTTTGGTAAGCAAGCTGTTTGCCGTGATGTTGCGCTCGGCGTTCATTCGCACGTAGCCCGCCTTGCGCTCAAGGATGAAGTCTT
>NZ_CALKTS010000188.1 GCF_937997595.1 uncultured Campylobacter sp.
TCGCGCGCTCGTCGGCGGTAAATTTAGAACCGGTGTGGTTGTTTATAAATTTAGCGTTCGGGAAGTCCGCGCGCAGCTTGGCTATGACGCCGTTTAGCTTCTCGTAATTATCCGAAGCTCGCAGCGTCGCGGAGTTGTTTTTGGCAGAGCTCGCCTCCATCGGCAGATGGATCGCGTAATGCTCAAAGCCGCGAGCGAGCGAGCGCGTGTCCTTGCGCTGATACTCCGGTGGGAAGATGGACGGCGTCACGCGCACGGGCAGCGCGGCGATCTTTTGCGCCTGCTCGCCGGTGCCTACGTCGTCGATGATGATCGCTAGCTTTGCGCGAGAGCCTGCGGGCAAAGCCTTGCGCGGCGATTTAGAAAGATCGTCCGCGCCGCCGGAAGCAGGACTTTGCGCGGTAGAATTTATGGAATTTTCGGATGCGGAATTTGCCGCGGTAAAATTTACGTCCGATCCGTCGCTCGCCGAATTTACGGCGGCGGAATTTACGGAAGCCGTAGAATTTACGGAATTTTGAAAATTGCCGTTTGCGGAATTTTGTACTGCGGAATTCTGCCGTGCGGGCTCTATGCTCATCTTCGGCGCGGTTACGTTTTGCTCAGCGATCTTATCAAGCTCCTTTTGAATCAGGGCTTCCTTCTGTGCAGCGCTTAAACGCGGCTTTTTACCGCGAAAATTGGAAGAGGTTTCGGAGGCTTGTTTGCGCGAGCTTTGCTGCAACGCAGCCTTATTGCCAGAAAATACGAGATCCAAAACCGCGTAGGTAACCGCACCACTTAAAAAGCATAAGATTACGACAAAGGCGATCGTTGCGTAGTTGATCGGGCGCTTTTTGCGGCGCCCGCGCGGATTTCTATTAGCCAAAGCTCAGCCGAAATTAGTTTTTATCTTTGTTTATGAGCTTGCCTTTGGCGATCCACGGCATCATCGCGCGAAGCTTCTCGCCGGTTTTGCTAAGCAAGCTATTTGCCGTGATATTGCGCTCGGCGTTCATTCGCACGTAGCCCGCCTTGCGCTCAAGGATGAAGTCTT
>NZ_CALKTS010000189.1 GCF_937997595.1 uncultured Campylobacter sp.
TCTGTATCAAAGAACAAATTAATAAAATTCCAAGAGCTATCAGCCAAAACAGATCGTCTAGCTTTTTTACGACTATCGGCTCTTTGTCGTAGTCTCTAAACTCAACCTCTTTATTTCTTGTATCCATAACCGCCCGCTTTAGCTAAGATAATATTTTTCTATTTTACCAATATTAATATTTTTTCGAACTAAAAACCATTCTTTTATTTCGTTTAGCCTTTCTGTATCATATACGCAAACTAAATAATTTTTTGCCGATAAAATAGAGCTTAAATAATAAGTATTTTCTTGTTCATAGTACGGACAATCTACTACGATTGCAGAAAAGAATGAAAAATTCTTAAAATTGCCTACAATTAAAAAGTGAAAAAATATTTTCAAAAAGATTGCAGAAAGTATTGAAAAAATGAAGAATAATAAAATTTGCGATGATAGAAACGATAGGGCTGCAATAGAAAAAATTATAATAATATTATAAATGAAGCGACGAATCTTATCATCGTTGCAATATCCCCAAAATGGTCTGCTTATCACATAATTTAAATGAATATTATTCGTCCTTCTCTCAAGCTCGCCGTTGTTATAGAAATCTATAGAATTATTCATAAAGTAGATTTTTCGATTATTATTGCTTACACAGCTGTTATAAATAAGTCTCAATACTATCGCTATAAAAATTCCAAATATAACGCTAGAGCTTATTTCTATCATCGATATATGGCGTTTTGGAAAAATTAAATCCCATATGCTTAGAATATATCCGCCCAAAATCATAGGCGCGTATAAAAATGTAATTGTAGATATTAGTAGCCTCTCATAATTTTTTACTATTATCGGCTCTTTGTCGTAATCCCTTGCTTTGGAATTCTGCGGTAAGGCGCCGCTGTCATCGGATATAAAATTTTGCTGCTCTATGTTGTTTGCACAGGCGGAATTCTAATCCGCTTCGGCTTCTAAATTTAAAGCGTCAGGAGCGGAATTCGGTGCTTTAGAATTCAGAGATTCGAAATTCGGAGGTTCAGAATTCAGGATTTCAAAATTCGAGGCTTCGAAATTTAAGGTTCTAAAATTAGAAGCTTCAAAATTTGAGACTTCGGAATTCGAGATTTCGGAATTTTGAGCTTTGAAATTCGAGACTCCAAAATTCGATGTTCCAGAATTTTCGCCGTTAGAATTTTGTTCTAAGCCTTGCTTAGGCTCTTGATGCCGCTTTTGTAGTAGCTTTCTTAATTCATCTAGCCTGCTTTGATCCATTTGCCGCCTTTAAATTTGATGGACGCGCCATTTTATAGCCCCGCCGCTTAAAGCTCATTAAATTTTACCGCTCGCCCGCTGCGCGCCGTTTGATCAAAATTTAGCTCTCGTATCTTTGCAGCGATTTTTTATATGTTTTCGCGGCAGTGCAGCCCACGCTCAGATATACCTCAAACTCCTCGCTAGTAAGCCTGCGCGGCTCATTCGCAAGCCTCGCCGCGCCGCTTGGCGTATTTGCGTCCGGATTCGCTTCATTTACGATCTCGCCTCGTCGGATTCGGTTGCTAAAGCTCGCTGCGTGCGCTATTTGCGGCGCATACTTTAAAGAAAAGCTTAAATTTCGCGTTTGCAGATTTAAAATTTTACCCATGCATTTGCGCGGACCCGCGATAAAATCGCCATTTTGTATGAGCGGGGCGGCATAGCCGAGCGAATCGCTGTCCGCCAAGCTGTGCAAGCCGCCTGCCGAGCCGGGTAAGCAGCCCGTTGAATCCGGTAAGCCGCCCGCCAAAAGCTCTGCACCGCTTAGGATGCGCAGGCTTCGTACCAAAATCCCGCCGCCGCTTTGCGGGACGCTGCGAAACGAAATGTCAAAGCCGAAATTGTGAAAAAATATCTCGCCCGCCCGCGACGTGCGCTTGTAGGTGTTTCGATCCGCGCCCGTAAAATACACCTCGATCTCCGCGAAGGCGAATTCCGCGCCGCTTACGCAAAGCACATAGTTTTGCAGCAGATCGCGCATGAAATTTTCGATCTTCGTCTGTGCTCGCTCGGCGTCGAACTGCGCCTGCGGCGGATGGGCACCTAGCCCTGCTTGTGATGGGCGGACGTTAAATTTTAAGTGTGCTTGCTCGGCATTAAACAGCGGCTCGGCATTAAATTTTAAAATTTCAGCTTGCTGCGCGCCGCTAGAATATGCCTGTTTGCCGCAAAATTCCGCGCCATTTTTTGATTTTAAAAGCTCGCCGTCGCTCCCGTCTCTCGCGCTTCCTGCAAGTTTATGATTTTTTGAAGCGAGCTTTGAGCCCGCCGAAATTCCAAACTCCGCCGCGTCGATTTTTGAGAAAAATTTTTCTAAATTTTTATCGCCCAGCATTTTGCTCTTCCGTAGAATTTCCTTCGCGCTTCGCGATGTCCGCTTTGCGGTCCGTAGTGTCGGATTCGCCGTTGTTTGCCTCGGCGCGCGTTAAATTTCCTCCGTCAGTCGCGTTCGTATCGCCTCGCGCTAAATTACCGCCGCCGCTCGTCGTATTTGCTTCGCCGCCATTTGATTTGGGCGTTTTAAAGCCCCAAATTTCGCAGCGATCTCCGCCAAAGCCTTGGAAATAATATCTCTCCCGCTCGCTCAAGTTTTCTATCCCCTTTTCGCATGTGCGCTTGATATATGCCTGGCTCGGATACATTAGTCGATTTACCGCATGGTCATCGCCGGCGTCTGCGCGCTCTATTAGTCTGGCTATGCAAGCGTCATCCTCTTCGCCCTTATTGTTTAAAAAAGATTCCCAAATGTTGCAATACGCGCCATTGTTTCTTATATATAGGGCGCACAGAATAATAACTCCTACAATTAACAAAAAAATTTGACTTTTACTAGCTTTCAATTTCGCTTTATTGCCAGGCATTTGACCCTCCCGTAGAATTTATATCGCGTTTGATCGCTCTTGTTTCATCGCGGATTGCATTCGCACCCTCGCGCGTTAAATTTTCCTCGCCGTCCGTTGCGTTCGCTTCGCCGTTCGTCGTATTTGCTTCGCCGCCCTTTGATTTGGGCGTTTCAAAGCCCCAAGCTTCGCAGCGATTTTGGATGTAGAGCTCAAAATAATATCTTTCGCGCTCACCCAAGCTTTCCACTTCCTTTTTGCATGTGCGCTTGATATACGCCTCGTGCGGATATCTTAGCCGATTTGCCGCATATATATTACCCGCGTCCGCTCGCTTTATCAGCTTGGCGATGCAAGCGTCATCTTCCTCATCATGTCTGCCTGAAAAAAATTCTCTCGCGCTACAATACCCGCCGCTACCGCTTATAAACGCGGCATAAATGATAAGAAGCGCCACAGCTAGCACAAAAACATGACTTTTACCGATTTTCAAGCTCGCCTCCTTCGCGATTAAATTTTGATTTTTTCCGCAGATTTACGATTTGCGGGCGGATCGTAAACTCGCTCACGTTGGACTTAGTGCGTAGAATTTGCAGCACAAAATTTGCGATCTCCTCCGCGTCCACAAAGCTCGCCTCATCATCTGCGGGCTCGAAGCTCAAATCCTCGTAAAACGCCGTTTTAGTGATGTCTGGGTTGATGCAGCTTACCCTGATCTGCTTGCGCGCCTCCTCGAAAAGGC
>NZ_CALKTS010000190.1 GCF_937997595.1 uncultured Campylobacter sp.
ATCCTAGGCGCCAACGGCAGCGGTAAAAGCACTCTGCTTCGCATAATGCTCGGATTTTTAAAATTTGAGGGCGAGGTGCTAATCGGTGGCAAAAGCGTGCGCGACTACGGCAAAAAGGGGCTCGCCTCTCTCGTCGCCTACGTGCCGCAGACGCACGCGCCGTCCTATGACTACAGCGTCTTTGACATCGCGCTGATGGGCGCGCTATGCAGGACACCGCTGTTTTCTAGCTTTAGCACGGCGGATAAAAAACTAGCCGAGCAAGCGCTGGAAAAGATGGGTATCGCGCATCTAAAAAACGCGCCCTACACAAAGGTCAGCGGCGGCGAGCGGCAGCTGGCCTATATCGCACGCACGCTGGTTCAGGGCGCGAAAGCGATCTTTATGGATGAGCCTACCAACGGGCTGGACTTTGGCAATCAGATCAAGCTGCTCGAGATGATCAAGGCGCTGGGCGACGAGGGCTATACCTTCGTGCAGACGACGCACTACCCGCGTCACGCGAAATTCGTTTCAAATTTGACGCTGTTTATAAAAGGCGGCGAAATTTTAGCTTTCGGGCGCAGCGAGCAGCTCATAAACACCGAAAATATCGATAAAATATACGGCATAAACTACGAAAGATACGAGGATAGATTATAAATTTTACGGGTGCGTAGCGCCGTTAAATTTAGCCGAACTAGGGTAAAATTGCGCGCATAGAATAACTTCTCGGCGGCAAAACGGCGCGCCGATAAAACGCCAAGCTGCGAATCGCGGCCGCGGCAATGTAAGCAGCAAACCGAATTGCTAGCGAGCAAAACGCCTAAATTTAAACGATAAATTTAAAAGGAAAATCATGACTCCGCGCGAGATATTTTTAAACGGCTGCAATGAGATCGCGGCAAATTTTACGTACTTCAAGCCCACGCAAAAGGGGCAAAAACTAACGAAGCTCACAAGCGACAAGGAGATTTTATTTGAGATTTATTTTAGCTCCAGTATGCGCAACTACGCCGGCA
>NZ_CALKTS010000191.1 GCF_937997595.1 uncultured Campylobacter sp.
ATAGGTAGGTAGGATATAGTATCCGTAGCAAGCCGGCGCGAATGCGATGATAAGACCCGGATCGATACCGATGGTAACGGCGAGCGGAACGAAGGTCGCAACGGCGGCCGCCTGGGAATTAAGAAATTTGCTGATTAGTAGCGAAACTACGATATAGGTCCATGGATAGGCCTTGACGACCTCGCCCAAAGACGCCTTAAGCATCTCGATATGGGCGGTAAACATCGTCTCCGCCATCCATGAAATGCCATAGATCGCCACAAGCGCAACCATACCGCTGTGGAAAATTTCGTTTTTGGCGATGCTGCCCGCTTTTATGCCCGAAGCAATCATCATAATGGAGGCCGCTAAAAGCATGAAAATTTGAATAGTAAGGACCATATTTAGGTTCGTAGTCTTTTTCATAGTGTCTTTTACGACGATACTTGCATTTGCGATGCTTTCGCTCTTATCGCCTGCGGTGATGACGACGTTTCCGTCTTGGGCAACGATGCTTTGGGTAAGCTTCTTATCTTTGTCGTAAATTTCGACGCTGTTAAATTTAGTAGCGTCTTTGGCTTTGGACTCTTTGACGTTTGAAATTACCTTGCCGCCCTCTACCGTGGAGACGACCTGGCCGTCTTTGATCGTGATGTTTTTGACGTCTTTTTTATCCACTACGATCTCTACGGATTTGCCCGGCGCGTTATTCGTCCATGCAGGGCGGAACTGCTTGTAGTATCCTAAGACCGCAACCAACGCGATAGTGGCTAAAAATATCCACATACATACCCATTTGATGGTAGCTAGCTTCTGTCCAAGCAGAGTAGTGCTTTCGCCGTAGATATATTTTTTCTGCTCTGGATCTTTGATCTTTTCTTGGAATTCAGGGTCTTTATCCAGATCTTTGCCTCTAAAGATCGACCACGTTCCGATTACGAGCATTCCGATAAAAGTAGAAGGGATGGTAAGTTTAAGTAGATCCAAATAGCTACTAAAGCCCTCGATATGCACGCCTTGACCCAGTAAGATCGCGACCATCGAAACTCCCGCTACCGAAACGGGGCTAGCGATGATGGCAAGCTGAGATGAGATCGTAGATGCGGCCATCGGGCGCTCCGGGCGGACGTTGTTTTTAATCGCTACGTCGTAGATGATCGGAAGCAGCGTATAGACGGTGTGTCCCGTTCCGCATAAAATCGTGAGCGTCCACGCAACCATAGGAGCGATGATACATATAAATTTAGGATGCTTTCTAAGAAGCTTCTCGGCAAGCTGAAGCATAACGTCAAGTCCACCCGTAGCCTGCAGCGTCGCACTCGCTACGACGACGGCCAGGATGGTAAGGATAACGTCAACGGCGGGCTTTCCGGGTTGAAGCTTAAAGCCGAATACCAAAATTACAAGTCCTATGCCGCCTAAAATTCCAAGGGCCATACCGCCCTTTTTAGCGCCGTAGAACAGACAACCAAGCACGATTATTAATTGAATAATGAACTGCTTGAATTCAGACAAACTCGTCAGAAACTCCATCGTTTCTCCTTCGTAAAAATTAAAACAAACTTTGGCGATTATACTAACTTTTTATTTAAATAAAATTAAAGGAGCGTTACGAATTGTAAAAATCTATCAAAATAAAAATTTACTGAAATTATAATTTTAAAGCAGAATTTATAGCGAAATGTGAAAAATAAAATTTCACTTAGAGCTGTTTTTATATCATAGAATTTCGCAACTTTTAAGAAAACTTAGAATTCCATTATAGCTCAAGCTTTAAACCGATTTTTAAGCCTTGGGGTGGTATCATTTTGCAAAGAGCGGATTAAGATGAATTTTATAAAATTTTGTATTGCCTTTTTGATTTGTTTATCGCAGATGGCAACAGCTGGTAGCTTTGATCTAAATGCCACGCTGCGTTTGGGCGCATTCGACGCAAGCTCGCACCGACTGCTTTTATGCGGCAGTGGCGGCGAGCTTAGGATGTTTGATACTGCTAAATGGGATGTGGAGTTCGCGCAAAAATACAGCGATAACGAAATCACGGCTCTAAATTTAAAAAACGGCAAAATTTATCTAGCTTGGGGCGGAGCCGAAATCGCGGTACTAAACGACAGATTAAAGTTTTTACGCACGCTTAAGACGGGGCGTAGCGGCACAGCCCAAATAGATGCGATCTATGCCGCAAAAGACGCGATTTACGCGGTAGTGGATAAGAATCAACTAATAAGATTAGACGAAGACCCTGATAACAGCGCGGATGGCGGCTACGCCTTGGGTGAAAATTCCACCGCGAACGGGCAATCTTTAAATAAAAATTCCGCCCCAGATGGGCTGCGCGGAATTTCGTTTCATTACGGCAGGATCAATGCCGTTAGCCTGGGCGCTAACGGACTTTGCGTCGCAAGCTGGAACGGCGTAGCCTGTTTTAGCGCAGATCTTTTTGCGATTAAATTTAGCGGCATCGATACAGCGCCTAATCGCGCCGCGCAGGGAGAGCTTGGTGGCGTGAAATTTAAAGATGCAGAATTTAATAGTACGAGAATCGTGCAAGGCTCCGAGCAAAACGAAACGAAAGTTGGCGGCGCAAAGAGCGCAGAATTTCAAAGCTCAGAATTCAAAGGCGCAAAATTTCAAGACGAGGGGCTTAAAACTCAAAGCGAAATTTCAGCCGAAGCTGGCGATAAAAATTTAAGCGGCTCTATCGCCACTGCGCTTGCAGACTGCGACGGGACGCTGTTTGTGGGCGATATAGAGGGGAGCTTTATAAATTTAAAAAGCGGTGAGCGCAAAAGCGTGGGCTCTTGGATCAAATCCATCGTGTGCGTCCGCAGCACGCAGTTTATCGCTACTAAAGATAAAATTTACGAAAATCAAAAAGCAGGATTAAAGGAGGTTGTGGATTTAAAAAGCGAATTTTTAGCGATGTACGCAGACGGGGAAGCGATCCTCGTAGTCAGCAAATCAGGCAAAATTTTAAAATTCTAAGAAAGGATTAGTATGTTAAAAAGTTTCAAACCCGTGCTTTTGGGCTCGGTTTTGTTCGCCGCAAGCGCCCTGTGTGCCGCGGATAGCGACCTAGAGCGCGTGATGAAAGAACGAAATTTAAGCGAAAAAGACGTTTTGGCGGCGGCTAAGACCTATCAGCCGACCGGTAGGAAGGACGATTATATGGTCTTCTCTTCCGGCGGTCAAAGCGGACAGGTGATCGTTTACGGCGTGCCGTCGATGAGGATCTACAAATATATCGGCGTATTTACCCCGGAGCCTTGGCAGGGATACGGCTTTGACGAGGAGAGCAAGGCGGTCTTAAGATCGGGCTCTATTAACGGCAAAGAGATCAACTGGGGTGATACTCACCATCCAAATTTCAGCGAAAAAAACGGCGAGTATGTGGGCGATTATCTCTTTATTAACGATAAGGCGAACCCAAGAATCGCGGTTATAAATTTATCCGATTTCGAGACTACTCAAATAGTCGTAAATCCCGTAATCAAAAGCGATCACGGCGGCTCTTTCGTAACGCCTAATACCGAATACGTCATCGAAACCAGCCAATACGCAGCCCCTTTTGATAACGACTGGCACCCGATCGAGGAGTATCAGGCGGTTTATCGCGGTGCGGTAACGCTATGGAAATTTGACTACGACAAAGGCAAAATCGACGTAAATAAATCCTTTTCTCTAGAGCTTCCTCCATATATGCAAGATCTAAGTGACGCAGGTAAGGGCGAGAGCTTTGGCTGGGCGTTTACCAACAGCTTTAACTCCGAAATGTACACGGGCGGCATCGAAAAGGGTCTGCCTCCGATGGAAGCCGGTATGAGCCGCAACGATACCGACTACTTGCACGTTTACAACTGGCAAATTCTAGAAAAACTTGCTCAAGATAGCAAAAACTATAAGGTCGTAAACGGACACAGAATCGTTACGATAGACGCCGCTGTAAAAGCGGGAGCGCTATTTTTGATCCCTGAAGCTAAATCCCCTCATGGCGTGGACGTTAGCCCGGACGGTCGCTATATTATCATCGGCGGCAAACTAGATACCCACGCTAGCGTTTATGATTTCAAAAAGATCAAAGAGCTAATTGATAAAAAAGAATATGCAGGCAAAGATCCGTACGGAATTCCGATCCTAGATATGCAAAAGACGCTTCACGGACAAGCAGAGCTTGGTCTTGGACCTTTGCATAACACCTTCGATTCGCAAGATGGCGTAATCTATACATCGCTTTACGTTGATAGCCAGATCGTAAAATGGAACTACAAAACGCTAAAGGTTTTAGATAGGATCAACGTCCACTACAATATCGGCCACCTCGATTCTATGGAGGGCAAATCCTCAAAGCCTGTCGGCAAATACGTAATCGCGTTGGATAAGCTTTCGATCGATAGATTTAATCCTATCGGACCGCTTCATCCGCAAAATCACCAGTTGATCGACATTACAGGACCTAAAATGGAGATGCTTTACGATCTTCCTATCGGTCTTGGCGAGCCGCACGACGTAGTTTCTATCGCAGCTAGCAAGCTTCATACGAAACCTACCTATACTATGGGAACAAACTCTCGCACTGGTAAGCAGCACCCTGCTATGACGCTAGCAGGTCAGGAGCGCATCGAGCGCGACGGCAAAAACGTAAAAGTCTATGCTACAGCGATCCGCAGCCATATTAATCCTGAGCACATCGAGGTTAATAAGGACGATAACGTAACGATCTATATGACAAATTTAGAGCGTGCCGAGGACGAAACTCACGGCTTTACGGTTGATGATTATGATCTGCATATGTCGCTTGAGCCGGGTAAGACTGCGAGCGTAAATTTCATCGCAGATAAAGAGGGCGTATTTCCTTTCTACTGCACGGAATTCTGCTCTGCGTTGCACCTTGAGATGTTTGGATATCTATATGTAAAAGATCCGAATAAAAAATACACTTCAGCTAAAGCTTCTATGCTAAAAGCTCTTAGCCCAGAAGCTCTAAAAGCCGAATACGACAAGGTAGTAGCTACAAATAAAGCCACCGACGACGTTATTCAATCAGTCGTTAAATTCTTAAAAGAGAAAAACTACGAGAAATATCCTAAGGTCAAGGCTTTAGTCGATGATGCGCTGGATCAATACGGCAAAATTCCTGAAACCAAAGCCAAGGCAGACGCCGCGGTAAAAGCAGGCGATATGAACGGCGCGATACTTTGGGAAGGTCAAGTTTGGCAGTACCTAGTAAAAACCGCAGATGTCGGACTTCGCGCTAAAAATAATCTAATCCGCGAGCTCTCCACTCCTATGAGCGAGGCTGCGTCTAACGGCGAGAAAGCCTATCTGCGCGGAGGCTGCAACGGTTGTCACGTCATCGGTCAAGTAAGCTCGGGTCCTGATCTAACAGGTGTCCTACTCCGCCATGAAAACGGCGAAAAATGGGTAGCCGATTTCATCAAAGACCCTGCTAAATTCTACGAAGACGACTACGTTAAGGCAATGATAAATTACTTCAACCTTCGCATGCCAAATCAGCATATGAAAGACGAAGAGATCAAAGATATCATCGAATACCTAAAATGGGTCGATGAGAACGCGGGTCTTAATTAGCCACACTCTCCCCCGCAAGGGGGAGAATTTAAAGGAGATGAAATGCCAAAGTATAAAATTTACGCGATTTTAGCGCTGCTTATTATGACGGTCGCTTTTACCATCCCTACGCTCGGATTTTTTAAAGTCCAAGGCAAAATCGTATCGGGGCAGGTTAGCAGCGTCTCGCAGCTGCCCGCATACTCCTCACCGATATGGAATTTTTATACAAAAGCATCGTATAAAAATCACCTAATTCCTAGTGATGTTAAAAATGATCTAGGCGCGATGCTGGAGCATAAATTTGAAGTGGGGGTCCCTAGCATACCAGTGTGGAAAATTTCACTCGAAGCGCCGAACTATCCAAAAGAGGCTTTCCCCGATGGAATTCCACTTTACGTCCACGTAGACGGCTTTAGCGGCGATGTCGGCGAGATGAATACCCTAAACCACTATATCGGCATGTATCCCGTCTGGCGCGGCGGCACGCTCGAGCACTCGCTATCGCCGTATTATCTCATAATCGCTACGATCGGTATGCTTGCGTTTTTGTACTATGATGGCAAGGGGCAGACTCTGCTTATGATCCTGCCGATCATTGCGCCGCTTATCTTCATCGGCTGCTACGTGGGTTGGCTGTATTGGTTCGGGCATAACCTGCAAGACTGGGGCGCGTTTAAAATAAAGCCTTTTATGCCTACAGCATTTGGCGACGGCAGCGTAGCGCATTTTACTACCCATTCATATCCGGCTCTTGGCTTTTGGCTGATGCTGGCCCTGTCGCTGCTATCGGCGTTAGCTCTACTATCTAAGAAAAAATTCCTACGAGAGCATAGATGAGGCTTTTGCTTCTAGCATTCTCGCTCGCGCTAAGCTTAGGCGCGGGCGAGCTTCAAGACGCGATCGATAGCGCAAAAGCGGGCGATATTATCGAACTAGCCACAGGCGAGTACCACGGCAATATTTTAATCGATAAACCCCTTACTATCGACGGACTAGACCGCTCCGCCGTGATCATAGGCGATCGCAACGGAACGGTCATCCGCGTCCGCTCTCCGCATGTTACAATCAAGAATTTAACAATTCAAAACGGAGGCTTCGAACATCTTAGCGAGGATGCAGGGATCAACGTAAGCGACGTAAACAGCGTAATCATAAAAAATAATCTCATCAAAGACGTGCTCTACGGCGTCGTGCTAAGCAAGGCAAACGACGTAACGATCGAGGGCAACGAAATTTCAAGCAATACCTACCGCACGAGTTTCAAAGGTGATGGCATCAAGCTTTGGTACTCCAATGCCAATAAAATTTTAAATAACGACGTCCATAACGTCCGCGACACCGTTTTTTACTTCTCAAACGGTAATCTCGTCGCAGGCAATAAAGGCCACAACTGCCGTTATTCATTGCACTTTATGAACTCCGGGCATAACGTCGTGGAGGATAACTACTACGACGGCAATAGCGTGGGATTATTTTTTATGTTTTCAAGCGATAATATCGCCAGACGTAACGTCGTGCGCAACGCAGACGGCGCTTACGGCGTAGGCATAGGTATGAAGGATAGCTCAAATTTTACGATCACCGACAATAAAGTCATCTACAACGCCCGCGGATTTTATCTGGATCAATCCCCCTACCAGCCGGGCTCACTTAACGTTTTTGAAAACAACGATATCGAATACAACAGCATCGGCGTGCAATTCCACGCCACGCAGCTAAAAAGCGTATTTAAAAACAATAAATTTAAAGGCAATATGGAGATCGTGCTAAACGATACGCCCCAATCCAAGCTCTTACAAAACGAATGGAGTGGCAACTACTTCGACGATTACGACGGATTTGACCGCGACGGCGACGGTTACGGCGACGTGAGTTACGCAGCATACGCCTACGCAGATAGGCTTTGGGCGCATAAGCCTAGCGTGCGATTTTTTTACGGCTCCAGCGGGATCGCGCTTTTAAATTTCATCTCCAAGCTCGCTCCGTTTTCAGAGCCTGAGCTACTGCTAAAAGATCCAAAACCTAGGATGAGGCAATGATAAAGAATAGACGCGAAGCGATAAAACTACTCGGCGGAGCGCTCGGAGTACTCGGGGCAGCGAACTTATTTGCGGATGAGAATTCCACAAATTCCGTAAATTTTACGGGCGGCGAAGCGCAGAATTCCGGCGCGTCAAATTCCGTAAATTCTGCGGGGCAAAATTCCGCGCCGAATTCCATAAAACAAAATTCTGCGGAAAATTCTAGTGGGAGTTCCGCCTCTTTATATCTGCGCCCGCCCGGAGCGCTAGCGGAACGAGGCTTCCGCTCTAGCTGTATCAAGTGCGGTCAATGCGTGCAGGTCTGCCCCTATCACAGCATCTATCTGCTCGATATTACGCATCTTTTTGATATCGGTACTCCGGTCATCGATGCCAAAGAGCGAGGCTGCTATCTTTGTGGCGCGCTTCCTTGCGTGCTCGCCTGTCCAAGCGGCGCGCTTAGCCACGAGACGAACGAGCCTAAAAAGGTCAAAATGGGCATCGCTGTGATTGAAAATTTAGATGCCTGTTTGGCGTATCGCGGACAGGTTTTAAAATCTAGCGATCTGCGCCTAAAGCCCGCCAAGACCGAGCAAGAGCGCGAGCTAAACTCAGCGCTGGCGGCAAAAGAGGGCAAGCCCTGCGATCTATGCGCGTCGCTATGTCCTTACCCGCAGCCGCTCGATGCCATTGCGATGATAGAAGCAGGCAAGCATTTCGCTCCGCAGATCCGCAGCGCTTGCGTCGGCTGCGGCGCGTGCGCAGAGCTCTGCCCGGCGCGTATCATCGAGATAATCCCGCGGGCGGATTACAAATCAATCTATGAAGGAAAACAATGAAAAACTCTATTAAATTCCGCCTATGCTCGCTAGCTGCGGCGCTTTTGCTGTGTGGCTGCGGAGATGACGGCGATTCAAGCTCTGCCGCCGCAAATTCTGCAGGGCAAAATTCTGCGGATCAGAATTCCGCGAGTGTAAATTCCGCATCGCAGAGCGTGGAACAAAATCATACTGCAAAGCCTCGCATCAGCGTTAAAAGCGGCGAAGCGCCCAAGAAGGACGATAAGTTCGTAAGCTACGATTTTTACGGCGAGCGAAAGGTAAATTTTAACCTAAACGGCGATGTAAACGAAACGACCAAAAATATCGTGGCGTATTCGAGCATCAAAAATCAATATGAAAAGCTAAATTTCGACCTGATGAAAAAGCGCCTTGGGCACGATTTTATCCTGCGCTGCTCGGCGTGCCACGACGACTACGCCAACGGCATCATAGGCCCATCGCTTCTAGATAAAACCGACGCGCAGATCGTGGATATGATTAAAAAGTATAAATTCAAAGAAAAGCCTAACCCTCTTATGGTGCAGCTCGTAAACGGCATGAGCGAGCAGCAGATAGAGACGATGGCGAAAGAAATTTACGAGTTCAACAAACAATTTAAGGAGCAGAAATGAAACCGGGCAAAATTTTAGCTTTGATTTTGGGTGTAGCACTGATCGCGCTGATGATCTTTATGGCTAGTTCGGACGATTCTAGCGCGCCGCAGCAAGAAGTCAAGCCGCAAGCGCAAGCAAAGCCCGCGCCGCAGAGCAAAAGCGTCGATCTCATCGACGATAAGGACGTAAAAAATATTAAAATTTTGCAGCAAAGCGTCAAAGAGCGCGATTTTAAGGTTAGTAGCTCATATCTGGTAAGCTGCGCGCCCTGCCACGGTGATGACGGACGCGGCAAGATCGCTCCGCCGATCGGCGGCAAGAGCAAGGATCAAATTTTAGCAAGTCTCAAAGACTATAAGGCGGGCAAGATCAAAAACAGCCTGATGAGCGGACTACTGACCAACGTAAGCGACGAGAGCCTAGATAAGCTCGCGGATGAAATTTCAAAATTTAAAGAGTAAGTCTTGGATAAATATAATTCGCGATGCACGATCAAAAATACGAGCTTTTTCTCGACCTTCGCGCTTAAAAATAAAAGCGGCAAACTGCGCCCCAGTATTCGGGCGCTGCGCTACGCCACGGTATTTTTGGTGCATCTGCTTTTCGTGCTTTCCTTTCGCGCCGATATTCAAATTTTAGAAGGCGACATCAGCGGCTCGCGGATACTTGGCTTTCACCTAGCAGATCCCTTTGCCACTCTTGAGGTTATCGCCGCGCACAAGGATCTGCCGATAAATCTACTCATCGGCTCGGGCACCATCTTGCTGTTTTACTTCATCGCGGGCGGCAAGGCGTTTTGCTCGTGGATTTGCCCTTACGGAGCGCTTAGCGAGATCGGCGAGAAGCTGCATAATACGCTAATCGCTAAGCATGTCATCAAGGAGCGCTCATTGCCTCGCGGTATGCGATATGTGATCTGGGCGGTGTTTTTGCTGCTAAGTGCGATTACGGATCTACTCGTTTTTGAAATTTTTAACGTAGTTGGAATTTTATCGCGCCTCATCATCTACGGCTTCTCACTGGCTGGGCTTTGGATCGTTTTTGTGTTTTTGCTCGAAGTGTTTTTTAGCAGGCGAGCGTGGTGCACTCATCTATGCCCGCTAGGAAGCACCTATTCGCTTGCGGCGAAAGCGAGCCTTAGCAAGATTACTTGGGATAAGAGCAGGTGCGATCACTGTGGCGTTTGCCAAGACGTCTGCTTCGTCTCGCACGTACTGGATATCACTAAAAAAAAGGCATCCGAAAACCTGGGTGATAAGAGCAAATTTATGCTAAAAGGGATCGACTGCACGCTATGCGGACGCTGTATCGACGTGTGTCACCAAGACGCACTCGGTATCGGCAATAAGCTAAAAGATATGATCTAAGGAAGCCTATGATAGAGATTAAAAACGTAAGCAAGAAATTCGCAAATCAATTCGTTTTAAAAGATATCGATCTAAATATCGCAGGCGGCGAGCAAGTGCTTTTCGTCGGGCAAAACGGCGCCGGCAAAAGCTCGCTGATGCGGACGATTTTGGGCGAATACATACCGACAAGCGGCAGCGTCGCTATCGACGGATTTGATTCGTTTAAGCAGCGCAGCCGCGCACTACGCGGTATCAGCTTCGTGCCGCAAACCCCGCCGCCGCTTAAGCTGAGTCTAAATGAGCTCATCTATTTCGCCGAGCGTACGGCTGACGCAAGCAGAGCAAGCATCGCAAAATTTTGCGACGAAATGGAGCTTGATCTGAGTTCAAATTTAAACAAACCCTTTCATAAGCTATCCGGCGGTATGAAGCAGAAATTTTTAATTGCGCTAGCATTCGGCAGAGCTAGCAAGGCGATGATTTTCGACGAACCGACCGCCAATCTCGATCCGAGCGCGCGCGAGCGTTTTAAGACGCTTTTGCACAACCACGCAAAAGATAAGAGCTTGATCTTTATCTCGCATAGGCTCGAGGAAGTGGGAGGACTGGTAAAAAGAATGATTTCAATGGATCTAGGGAGGATCGTAGATGATAAAAATGTTTAAATTTTTACTTTGTGCGCTTGCGGCGCTTACGTTTTTAGGCTGCGGCGACGAGAAAGACTACGGCAACGTCCACTACGACAGGGACGTATGCGAGCACTGCCAGATGGCGATCAGCGACAACCGCTTCAGCGTCGATGTGCGCGTGGACGGTAAAAACCACTACTTTGACGACATCGGCTGCTTGGTGGATTTTATGGTTACCAACGACAAACTAAACTGGCTAAAGGACGCTAAAATTTACATCAATGACGCTAGCGGCAACGGCGAGTTTATCGACGCACGCACGGCGTATTTTTACAAGGGCTTTAAAACCCCTATGTCGTTCGGCTGGGGCGCGTTTAAAAACAAACAAGAGGGCAAGCAAGACTTCAGCTTCGATCAAGTAGTCGCGGCACTTAAAGCAGGCGGCGGCTCGCACGGCATGGGAATGGGCGATATGGGTCGCGATGCGCACGGCAATATGGGAAGTATGCATGGCGATATGGGCGGCATGAAAAACCCTCACTCCGCGGAGCACGGCATGAGCGAGCCTAAGCATGATATGGGCGGCGGCGATGCGGGCAGCGCGGCGCACTCTCAAGGCGCGCCGCACGATATGGGGCAGATGCACGAGGGCAACGACACGGCGCACGATATGCATTCGGGACACGCGCATTAAGGCCGTTGGGCGAAGGCAAAATTTTAAGCGGTTTCGTTTTGCGCTAAATTTAAAGCCTGAATTTCAGCGCGCCGTCCGTGCCGCCATAGATGAGGCAAAATTTTACTTCGCGACTTCAGCGTGAGGCAAAGCCAGGCTTAAAAGACGGCTGCGAAATTTTATCTCACAACGCGGCTAAATTTAATGTACGGCGCAAAATTCGCTTTGCCGAATGAAATTTTATGCGAGCCGCTAATTTAAAATTTCGCCGTAAATTTAAAATTTATCCGGCGCGGAATTTGTCGCTTCGGGATTTTTAGAATTTTAAAATTTTATGCCGCGGGATACGCCCGGTTTTGAAATTTTACGAAGCTGAAATTTAAGCAGTCCCGTTAAACGGCTAAATTTTAAAACTGCGGCGGAATGACGGATGGTAGGCGGCAAACGACGCGCTGTTTGAGTGCGCCGCAAGCGAGCCGTAAATTTAAAATTTATGCGCGGCCCACGGTCGCACGCTGCGGATAAAATTTTGCCGCTTGTTTAAACGCTAGACGGGCAAAATTTAAGGCCGCGAAATCCGCGCTGCAAAACGAGGCTAAAATTTAAAGACGGGCGGCGCATTTAAGCCGCGCGAGAAATCTAAATTTAAAAGCGCACCGAGGCGCAATAAAGGAATATGAATGAAAAATTTACTCACCATCGCCGCTTTGGATATCAAAGAATCCTTCCGCTCGCGCTGGTTTTTGCTCTATCTGCTGATCTTTAGCGGGCTCGTGGCGGCGTTTTTCATCACGGGGGTGACCGACTCGCGCGTGCTCGGTTTTAGCGGGCTTTCGCGACTGCTGCTGCTGTTTATTCAGATCTGCATCATCATCCTGCCCGTCTTCGTGCTCGTCACCACCAGCAAGGCGATCCTAGCCGACCGCGACCTAAACATCCTCGAATACCTGCTAAGCTTTCCGATCTCGCAGGCGCAGTATTACTACGGCAAGGCACTAGGAAGGCTATTTGGAGTGTTCGTGCCGATATTTTTGTCGCTGCTTTTGGCGATCGTTTGGGGCGCGATCAAGGGAACGGGCATTCCGTGGGCGATCTGCCTGCTTTATACGGGGCTGCTTTTTAGCTTATGCGCGGCGTTTTTAGGGATCGCATTTTTGATCTGCGCCGTCTCAAAAAGCCAAGAGATGGGGCTTGGGCTCGCATTTTTCGTCTGGCTTTTCTGCCTTGCGTTTTTGGATCTCGTGCTGATCGGACTGCTCGCAAAAACGGGAGTGAACGAAAATCTGATCTTTGCGATCGCCCTGGCAAACCCGATGGAGGACTTCCGCATCGCCGCTATCAGCCTGTTTGATCCCGATCTTGCGGTCATCGGTACGACGGCGTATTTTATCCTAGATCACTTCGGGCGCGGACTTTTCATCACCTTTTCGCTGCTCTATCCGATCGCTCTGGGCGCGGCAAGCCTGATTTTGGGCTATTTTATCTTTAGATCAAAGGATTTGGCGTGAAATTTCCACTCATTTTGGCGACATTTATAGCGCTTTGCGGCGCAGCTGAGATGCAAAATTCCGCGGCTCAGAGCTTCGACTCGGCACAGAATTTAGGCACGCCCAATACAGGCTCCGACTCGGTGCAGAATTTCAAATCTGCGCGTGAGCCTGCGTGGCTTAAAGACGTAAATCTCACCTGCGCCAAATACGGCATCGATACTAGCGCGCATCCAGAATTTCGCGCCTATGCAAGGCTCAAAGACGGCAGCACGCTCGCGTTTGCTTCGCCCAAGGCGATGTTTGCATATTTTTTCGAGGGTGAGAGCTCGGGCGTAAATTTCGGCGGCGCTTCTGCTGGAGCGAATTCTGTGAATGAAAATTCTTCGGAAGCAAATTCTGCGAGCAAAAATCCCGCTAGCGGCAATTTCGGCGAGTCAAATTCCACGAACACAAATTTCGACGGCGCGGAGCTTTACGTCACCGATTACGCAAGCGGCGAAATTTTGCGGGCGCAGGACGCGTTTTATGTATTCGGCAGCGTGCTGCAAAGCGCCAGAGGCGACGATCTCATTACGTTTGCGAGACTGCGCGACGCACAGGACTTCATACGCGAGAAAAAGGGGCATAAAATTTTGCAGTTTCGCGAAATCTCCGCCAGGCTGATCGATTATCTAAGATGATCTAACCGCTCGGCGAAATTTAAACTAAGTTATTTAGTATATTTTATTCATAAAAATTTATCTTTTATTTTAGTGCGTTATTAAGGGAATTTAAAGCAATTAAAAAATACAATCTCATTAAATTTTATCTATAAGAATTAAATAGTGTAGTTTTTCAGTATATTTATTGAGCTCTACATTCTCACTTATTTTTAAAATAAATTTTAAGGAGACAACCATGGCAAACGACAAAATCTCAAAACAAAAAGGCTCACGCAAGAAGGCTGCGACGGATGAAAATTCCACCACGGATACGGGAGAAAATTCCGCCGCAGACGCACTCAAAAGCTCCTCCGCATCCGTTTTCGACAAAAGTGCAAGCACTGATAAAAATTCTGCCGCTAATTCTATGACTTCCGCCTCACATGTTCGCGACAAAATTTCTAAAAATCGCGCCGCAGGTGAGAATTCCTGCGACGAGTGCGATTGCCAAGCTAAAAATTCCGCACCGAGTTACGATGATAGCGCAAGCTCTGCTTCAAGCACGAACTTTGCGGCGCGCTCAAGCGCTCAAGGCGCAAGCAACGCCCAAAATTCCGCGATAGGCTCTACGACAAATTCTATGGCTGATTCTTTGATAAATTCCATCTCAAATCCTGCGAAGAGTCCAAGCAGCAAAGACCACTTCTCTTGCTCGCACGAACATAGCGATAGCTTCGCAATCCACTCGCCTCTACACGACGAAGATCTTGCGACCCACTCGCACGATCAAGAAGAGAACCTCGCAGCTTATTTACACGAATACGGCGCAAATTCTGCGGCGTCTTCGCATGAGCGCGACGAAGATTCCGTCATCAGCTCGCACGAGCACAACAAACATAGCCATGATCACAAACCCCACTCTCATCGCGCGATTATCGGATTTGACGAGCACGGCATCCCAAAAGTTTTAGTGCCCGCAGAGGCTAGTCCACACACACATAAAGACGCGCAGGGCAATCTTTTCGAGCATTTTCACGAGGCGGAATTTACGGCGGATTATATGAAGGCGGTGCTTGAATACAAAAAGACCTTCCCCACAAAACAAGAAGTGCTTGAGAAAACTCCTGATCCCGCCGTGCGCGAAATGATGCTTAGGATGGAGCAGATCGGCGTAGATACGGCGTTTGATCGCTTCGATAAACAGATGCCTATGTGTAGCTATGGACTTAGCGGAGTATGCTGTAAGATCTGCAATATGGGGCCTTGCAAAATTACTAAAAAGGCCGATCGCGGCACCTGCGGTGCGGACGCCGATCTCATCGTGTCGCGCAACCTACTGCGTCAAGTAGCTGCGGGCGTAGCTCAACACGGCGCGCACGCCAGAGAGCTTCTGCTGTCGCTAAAATGGGCGGCACAGGGCAAGCTAGATCTGCCCATAATAGGCGAATACAAAATCATCAATACCGCCAAAGCCTTTGGAATTCCAACTGAAGGCAGAGAGTTAAAAGAGGTAGCGATCGAGCTTGCCGATACGCTTTTAACAGATCTTTCGCAAAGCAGCGGCGAGTACAAAACCATCACTGCGCTCGCACCTAAGGAGCGTCAAGAGGTATGGCGCAAGCTGGATATCTTGCCAATTAGTGCGTATAACGAAGTCTTTGAGGCATATCACCGAACGGGTGTAGGCACGGATGGAGACTGGCGCAGCGTGATGCAGCATCTTTTGCGCTGTGGGCTTGCTTTTACATTTACTGGCGTAGTAGCTGCAAATATCGCTACGGATGCGCTATTTGGCGTAGGAGATCGCGTAACTTCCAAAAGTAATATGGGCGCGCTTAAAAAAGGCTGGGTCAATATCGCCGTGCACGGACATCTGCCGACATTAGTAAGCGTGATAGTGGAGATCGGAAATTCTAAAGAGTACCAAGATAAGGCTCGCGCAATAGGCGCACAGGGGATCGCATTTTACGGCGTGTGCTGTTCTGGACTATCGGCGATGTATCGCAACTGGGGCGTCGTGCCGCTCTCAAACGCCGTAACTGCCGAACTCGTCATAGGCACGGGAGCGCTTGATCTGTGGGTCGCCGATGTCCAAGATGTCTATCCTGCGATCATGGACGTGGCTAACTGCTTCCAGACCAAGGTCGTTACCACAAGCTCATCAGCTAGGCTTCCCGGAGCCGAGCATATAGGCTACGATCATCACCATAGCAATATCGCCGAGACTAGGAATTTAGCGCGTAAAATTCTAGATCGCGCATTGCAATCTCACGAAAAGCGCAAGGGGCTGCCGGTATATATCCCGCCGTATGAAGTCGAGGCCGAAGTGGGCTTTTCGGTAGAATTCGTCCATAAGCACTACGGCGGCATGGAGCCGTTAGCGCACGCGCTAAAAAGCGGTGAAATTTTAGGCATCGTAAATATGGTCGGCTGCACCAATCCTAAAGTGCCTTATGAGCGCGCTATCATAGATGTCGCACAAACCCTAATCGAAAATAACGTCCTAATCCTAACCAACGGCTGCGCGTCGTTCCCGCTAATGAAGCTGGGCTTTTGCCAAAAAAGTGCGTATAAAAAAGCGGGCGCGTCGCTGCGGGCGTTTTTAGAAAAAGATGAGCTTCCGCCGGTATGGCACGTGGGTGAGTGCATCGATAACACCCGCTCCAGCGGAATTTTCGCAGGTATCGCAGGAGTGCTAGGCAAAAATCTCTACGAGCTGCCGCTTGCCTTCACCTCTCCCGAGTGGGCGAACGAAAAGGGCGTCGATGCCTCGCTCGGATTCCGCCTGATGGGCATAGACTCATATCACTGCGTCGAGTATCAAATCCACGGCTCCGCAAACGTCATACACTTTTTCAAAGAGGGTACTAGGCGGGCACTTGGCTCTGTGATGCACGTAGATACCGATCCGATCGCGCTTGCGCTAAAAATGGTAAGCGATATGCGCCTAAAGCGTAAAGCTCTAGGCTGGCAGTAGCGACGGATGGATTCATTTCGCATCGCATTTTAAGCGATGCGAAATTTCATGATAAAATTTAACCCCTTGCGGGCAAATAAAATCCCGCGACCAAACGGCTAGTAAAATTCTAAGACTAAGTGGCTAGCAAAACCAAGGTCAAATAAAGATAAAATTTTCGCACCGCATCCGTTCGTGGAATTTTAAATCAAATCTTCAGACTCTGTATAAAATTTCGCCGCACGCCGTGTCTGCTGCTAAATCGGCAGAATTTAGCCGGGTAAAATTCCGCCATCGAGCTTAAGCGCATCTTTTGCGAAAGGATGAAATTTTAAAATTCCATCTTGGCGTAAATTTCGTAGGCTCTCATCTGAAATCCGTAAGCGAAATTTCGCTTAAAAGCCTTATTACACGGAGCTGCACGCCATTAGATTCGCTCACGTATATGAAAGCCGAAATCATAAAAATTTAATATGATATGTGCTAAAATGCCACATCTGTTTAAGGATTTAGATGCATAAACCAAAGTCGCTGCAGTCTTTGCGTCATCATCGGCAGAAGATGTCGTGCGAGGCGGAGGCACTGCTGTCAAGTCCTGCGTTTCGCAGCTTGAGGCGGTGTGGCAAAAGCGCGTCTATGCTGCGCCTGCAAACATTTTCGGCTGGGACCGCACGGGCGCGAGGACGTCACTGCAAAGCTTGCAGGCGGCTAGAATTTTCATCCGGATCTTTTCTGAAATATTGATCTTGAGGCCATCACGAAGGAATTTTACCGCAAGCCTTTCGCCTACGAGCTAGAGGGCGGGATTTAAAGCGGAATTTTAAGCAGGTTTCAACGAGGCGAAATTTCAAAGATTAAATTTAAGGTAAAAGATAAAATTTAAAGCAAGGGAAGGTATGAAAAATTTTAAATTTATGCTCGTGCTGCTGATACTAGCGACGATCGCGACGATCGCGATATCGCTTTGTATAGGGCGCTTCGGCCTAAGCATCGACGAGGTTTTAAAAGCGCTTAGCGGCGGCGAGGTAGCGCAAAACGTCCACAACGTCATCATGCAGGTGCGCTTGCCGCGCATCATCGCCGCGGTGCTCGTGGGTGCGGCGCTGGGCATCAGCGGCACGGCGTATCAGGGCGTCTTTAAAAACCAGCTCGTCTCGCCCGATCTCTTAGGCGTCAGCGCCGGGGCTTGCGTGGGCGCGGCGATCGCGATCCTGCTTGATCTAAATATCCTTTTGATCCAGCTTTTCGCCTTCGTTTTCGGGCTTACGGCGGTTTGCATTACGCTTCTAATCACGCGCGCGCTGCGTTCAAGCGCCACCATAATGCTCGTGCTTGCGGGCATCATCGTAAGCGGTCTGATGGGCGCGCTGATCGGATTTTTAAAATTTATGGCAGATCCCGAGACGAAGCTTGCAGACATCGTATATTGGCAGCTAGGAAGCCTCGCGAAGGTCGATTCTAGCGTGCTAGCGATGATAGCGCCGATTATGGGGGTTTGTATCGTGGTCTTGGTACTGATGAGTTACCGCATAAACGTCCTATCCATGGGCGATGCGACCGCGGCGAAGCTCGGCGTAAACGTCGTGCTGGAGCGGGGCATCATCATCGTCTGCGCGACGCTGCTAACCGCAAGTAGCGTGTGTATCAGCGGCATAGTCGCGTGGGTGGGGCTTTTGATGCCGCATCTAACGCGCATGATCGTGGGCGTGAGCAATACCAAGGCGATCCCCGCGAGCATATTTTTAAGCGCGATCTTCGTGCTCATCGTAGACGACGTAGCGCGCAGTATAAATCAAAGCGAGATCCCGTTAGGGGTGCTTACGGGCTTTATCGGCACGCTATTTTTTATATTCATCCTGCTTAAAAACAAAAGGAAGCTAAATGGTTAGGGTTGAGAGCTTAGACTTCGGCTACGTAAAATCCGCCCCTCTGACGCTGCACGACGTAAATTTGCACCTCGAAGCGGGCGCAATGCTGACGATTTTGGGGCAAAACGGCGCGGGCAAATCGACGCTTTTAAATTTAATCAGCGGCACGCTTACGCCTCTGCGCGGTAAAATTTCAATTGACGGCAAGGATATGGCGAGTCTCAGCGCCAAAGGGCGCGCCGAGATCATCGGCTACGTCTCGCAAAGCGAGGTCTGCGAGTACGACTACAGCGTCTTTGAGTACGTCCTGATGGGGCGCACGGCGCATATCGGGATCTTTTCGCAGCCGAGCGAAAACGACTACAGGCTTGCGCAGCGTTACATGAAAATGCTTGAAATTTGGCACCTAAAAGACAAGATCATCACGCGCCTAAGCGGCGGCCAGAGACAGATGGCGTCCATCGCGCGCGCCCTTTGCAGCGAGCCTAAGATCGTGATCTTCGACGAGCCCACCTCGGCGCTCGATTTTGCTAACCAATACAAATTCCTCCGCGCCACAAAAGAGCTTTTAAAAAACGGCTACACCGTCGTTTTAGCCACGCACAATCCCGACTTCGCACTGCTTTTGGGCGGATACGTCGCGCTCGTAAAAGGCGGCGGCGAGGTCGCATACGGCAAGGCCGAGCAGATCATAAAAAGCGAAATTTTAAGCAAACTATACGATCTGAAGCTCGACGTCAGCTACAACGAAAAGGTCGGCAGGGTGTGTTGCTTGACATATCCGTTTTAATCCTAACTTCGCGGACGAGCACAGCTCGTCCTTGCGACGGGGAGCTTCGCTCCCTCGACCCACCTAAAGTTACAGAAATTTTACTGCGTAAAATTTTAAAATTTATCGGTTTTACTTCTCGGAGGGGTACAGCTCGTCCTTGCGATGAGGAGCTTCACTATTTCTCGCGAAGGCTAGGAAGCGCCCCGCGCTTCCTTCGCATTGCTTCGCTCGCCTAAAGTTTCAGAAATTTTACTGCGTAAAATTTTAAAATTTATCGGTTTGGCTTCGCGAGCAACAAAGCTTATATAGCGCTAGCGGCAGTAAAATTTTAACGTCCGCGGCGGAGTTTTTACGGCGACGAAATTTTGAAATTTCAAAGCGGGCGGCGGGGTCGGAATTTTAAAATTCGCTTCGAATTTTAAGCATAAAAATCAAAATTTATCGTTACAATTACGTAAAATTTTTAAGGAGTAAAAATGAAAAAAATAGTTCTTTTAAGCGCAGCTGCGGCGCTTGCCGTAAATTTGAGTGCGCAGGAAAATAGCCTTGAGATCTACGCGAACTCCGCCTTCTTGCATCAAAACTTCGGCGCGCAAAAATCAAACTTCAGCGTGAACGTGCCGGAGTACTTGGATATCCGCAGCATCGAGATTACGGGCTCTTGCGAAGTGCGCGAATTGTCTTTGGAAGAGAGCGAGCCCGTTAAAAACGCGGAATTCGCCAAAAAAGAGGCGGACGAAAAGAGCTTGCGCGAGCTAAGCGACCGCCTGGTCGCGCTTAAGGCGCAGCAGCGCTTTTTAAGCGATTTTGCGAGCTTAAAAGATAGAAGCCTGGCGAGCCTAAAGGCGGATTCGCAAAAAATTTACGACGAAGTCTTGCTCGTAGCGGGCGAAATTTCAAAAACGGACGAGCAGATCGTAAAGCTCAAAGAGAAAATTTCAAAATACGTGATCAAAAACGAGCGCCGCTTAAACGCGAACTTCGGCTGCGATCCGAGCTTCGTTAAGATCAACTACCCCGTTGACGTAAGCGCCTACACGCACAACGAGCTCTCCGCAGATCTTGCTAGCGGCAAAATCGAGGTCGCGCAAAAGCTCTCGGTGCAAAATCCGCTAAACGCGGAGCTAGCGAATTTAACGATCGCGCTGTATCCTTACGAATACTCCTCGCAGACCGCGCCGCAGCCCTTTTACCCATGGTACGAGGGCGAGCCTGCAAGACCGGCGCCCGCGGCGGCGTATAAAAAGGATGTGATGTTAGAGGTGGCGGATATGCAGAGGGCGCCTGCGGCGGAGGCGAGATCGTCGTATGCAAGGACTGGCTCGAATATCGAAAACTCGCTCTCAAAGGTGTGGAAAATTAGCGGCGTGAGTCTAAAAGCGGGCGAGACGGGCGAGTTCAGCTTCGATAAACAGAGTCTGGATGCGAAATTTGATCTGCTCATCGACGGCTACGGCAGCGAGGCGGCCTACGTGCGGGCTAAATTTATCCCCGAAAGAAGCATCGAGGAGAGCGAAACGCTAATAAAGCTCGACGGCGTGCAGATCGGGCTCGTGCATCTAGGCTTTGCCGCAAACGCCGAGGCTACGGCGTACTTGGGTAAAAACAGCCTGATCGAAGTCAAAAAAGAGCAGGCGAACAACTTCACGAAAAACTCATTTTTCGGCGGCGAAAGCAAAAATTCCATGGCTTGGGATTACGAGATCAAAAACAGCTCCAAGCGCGCGTGGAACGTGGTTTTGCAAGAGCGAGCGCCCGTTTCGACGCACGAAGACGTAAAGGTCGCGCTGAAAAATTCGCCCGAGCAGAGCAGCCTCGGCAAGGACGGACTGCTTAGCTGGGACTTCGAGCTAAAGCCGGGCGAGAGCAAAAAGATCCACTTCGGCTATGAGCTAAGCAAACCGAAGAAGTAACGAGCTTTGGCGCGGCGCGGTTAAATTTTGCGCAGCGGAGTAGCTTTTGCGGTGCGGCTAAATTTGATGTAGCACCGCTTTACGAGACGGACCCTCTTCGCCGCGCCGCTGAATTTTACGTGGCAGACCGACTTTTTACGGCGCGGTTAAAGCTTGCGGATATAAAACTAAGGCGCGGCTTTAGAGCTTATCTGAAATTTTTGGCGCCGCACCGCTAAATTTTACGCGCCGCGCCGAGTGAAATTTAAGCGCTGCGAGAACCAAAAATTTAAATGTTTCGGCGATTTAAAATTGGCTAGCGCGAGATATAAAATTTAGCTATGCAAAGAGGTTTTGGCGCTAGGCATAAAACTTTGAGCGTCGCTAAAATTTATCTCAAATTTAAAAAGCTCAGGGCGATGAGCGCGGAGCAAAGGTATAAATTTAACGAGACGGCGAGGTGTGTTTGCTTCGCTGGTGGCATTTAAAGGATCGTTATGAAATTTCGCAAACTTAAATTTAAAATCCTAGCCGCGGCACTACTTTTCTGCGCCCTATTTGTCCGCATCGTGCCCGATTACTCCATTTCACGAGGCTCCTGCGTAGTTACTATTTTTAGCTATTACAAATATCAAAAGGGATATTGTCTAAAAGAGAATAGAATTCTGAGCAACGAAGAGTTGCTTCAAAATGCCGCTATAAATTATTTTAAAAGATATCACGACTATGAAATTTTGCGAAATACCATTATCGATGAGCACGATATAAAAAATTTCGGCCATAGTTTTTATACGGCGCACATCTCCAAGCTCTATCTAATCGGCGATTTTAATGAAGAAAACTGGTTTGATTTTTTGGTTGAAAATACCGATAGAAAGAGTTTTGATTATGAGATAAAAGACAAGACGCAAATAGATATCTCCAATCTATCAAAATATTTTGTGTATAAGGATGAAATTTTGGGCTTTAGACAGCCTATTATCTTATCGGAAGAGAAAAATCCATTTCATAACGGAAAAATGTTTTTAGAAAAATCATTTTTAATTAAAGAAAATCAATTTTTTGTGAATTATGTTGATGTCGATGATATAAGTTTTTACATTGAATATAATGTTATTAAAAATTTAATGGCAATAAAAAGCGGATATGAGAGTTTAGAAAGCTTTAACAAAGTCTTAGCTTATACTCATATGAAGCATTTGCGACGTAAATTCTCATACGATAATTGCGGAAATATAGATTTTGATATCAAAGCCCCGGCGGAACAGGAGCTGGATATGTGGATTCACGGCGGATAAAGTTAGTCGAAATTTTATCTTAACGAATGTAACCGAAAAAGGATAAGAGATGGGCAAAAAAGAAACTGATCTAAGATTAGACTTAGAGGGTAATTACGGAGCCGATATATTGAGTTATTATTTGTGGGGCAAACAAACTCCTCCAGGCCCGAAAGAATTAGCCTCTAACGAATGGATGGATAGAAAAGAAACGATATGAAATTTTATAAATCCGTTAAATTTAAAGCCCTAGCGGGCACGTTGCTTCTTATAATAATACTCTGCGCCTCATTTATCCGCATCGTGCCAGATTTTTCCACTTCACGAGGCTTTGTAATAGTTTCTCTCTCCGACTACAACAAATACAAGCAAGGATACTGCCTCAAAGAGGATAGAATTTTACCCAAAGAGGAGCTATATAAAAGAGTAGCCGGGGCGTATTTGGACTATGATGTAAAGCTATATTGGATGATTGATGCTTATAGGTTGAAAACCTTCGGTAGTCTTTGGTCCAGTAGATATGAGGTTGCATACTACGAACTAGAAAATATAAACTTATCGAATTGTTTTGAAGTATTAGAAAAATATTACCAAGAGGGAAAAACGACCGAGCAGATACTGATGAAAGAGTTAAAAGCTAAAAAAACCGATCCGAAGAAATATTTAAAAATAAATTTGAAAGATACGAGCGTTGGATTTGATAGACCGATAGTTATGGTTGACGGTGGCGAGAAAGAAGTCACAGGTACTTTGTTTCTTGATAAATTTGCTATATTTAACGGCAATTATATGCAATTTAACCATTCGGAGTATCTGTGCGATACGAGAGAGAGAGGAAATTTTATTATCGTGAAGAAATACTATAAAGAGAGAAAAAATGCCGTAGTCGGTATCGGAAAAGGGTTTAAATTTGATAACTGCGGCAATATAAATTATCCGCTGGAAGAATATTATTTGGGCGGTAGAGATATAGAGAGGCGCTAAATTCTCTAATATGAATTTTGTTAAAAAATTTAAGGGAATTAAGACCGATGGATGCGGAGCAAAGGTATAAATTTCACAGGACGGCGAAGTATGCGTTTGCTTCGCTGGCGGCATTTAAAGGATCATTATGAAATTTCGCAAACTTAAATTTAAAATCCTAGCCGCAGTGCTTCTTCTTATAATAATACTCTGCGCCGCATTTATCCGTATAATTCCCGATTATTCCACTTCACGAGGCTTTGCGATAGTTTCTCTTTCCGACTACGACAAATACAAGCAAGGATACTGCCTCAAAGAGAATAGAATTTTACCCAAAGAGGAGCTGTATAAAAGAGCGATTTTGGATTTTTTAGAAAAAGGCAAAATAATTCTTTATACGATGAGGAGTAACGATTGTAAAAAATTTAAGGGCATCAAAGAATGTAGAGATATCTATAATAAAATGCTGAATTATTACGCTGCTTATGGATATGGCAATAAAATAACGTATGATAAAGTATTGGAAATAAACCGAGATAGAAATATCTCTTATAATAAATCAAGATATATCTATTTTGAATTACTCAATTTAAAGCCTATTGTTTTGACACAGGAGTTTATAAGCGTAAATTTAGATAAAAATAGTGCGGGATTTACTACTCCGATAATTCAATTGGTAGGCGAGCATGAGTATTATCTATATAATGGAGATGGCATAATTCTAAATAGAAATAAATTGGCTTTTACCTACATCTATCTTTTTGATAACGAAAAATTTATGGAGCAAATAAATAAAGAATTAAGTTGGTATGAGAACCATAAATCAGATCTTAAACAAAATATTAGCTATTTAGAATTTGATAACTGTGGCACTACGAAAACCAATATAGACAAAAGTGTTGAGAGTATGGTAAAAGAATTGGCAGATATGCCCTGATAAAATGTCAAGGAGTGTGCAATATATAGTGAGTGCGGAGCAAAGGTATAAATTTCACAGGACAGCGAGATATTTGCTAGCGGTGCCGATAGTTTTTTTACTTGCTTGGTGGGCGGCGGCTTTGATTTTGGCGGTTTTGCCTTTTGAGAGCGTGCTAAGAATTGCCGCTTTTGTCGCAATATTTGCGATTTTGGCTTGTGCGCTGCTTTGGTATTTGTTCAAAAGGTATAAAAATTTTAAGCCAAGCAAGCTGTTTGTAGAAAATCCAAATCTCAGTTTGCTGCTTTTTACGGTAGAAAATTTATCGCTCGGCGCTTTTTGCGGCGGGTTTTTTGGCGTGCTTGGCGGAGAGATATTTTTGGGGCGAGCAGGCTGCCAGCTGGAGCGCGCCGTTTGCATTTGCGTTCGTGCCCTTTTGCCCGATCGTTTTCGTAATCTCGTATATGTTTAACGAAAAGAAAGCCAAACTTATGCGTCTTTCGCGCCCACTAAATTTTATCTCTCGCGCAGCACGGGCTTAGGCACGGAATTTAGCCCGCGCGGGCCAAGCGAGATTTGAAATTTCATCATCCCGCTTGCTTTAAAATTTCGTAGTCGAAAAAGCTCCGCCGCGCTCGCTAAATTTTATCTTGCCGCAATTCGAAACCTACTTGCCGCCACTACA
>NZ_CALKTS010000192.1 GCF_937997595.1 uncultured Campylobacter sp.
CCCGCAAGAGATTTTAGCCCCGCTTCATCAAGCGGCACGACGCCGTCAAAGTCGCGAACCACCGCCTGTGCCATTTTGATTAAATTTACCGCTTTGTTGTTGTAGAAATTGCACGAGCTGATTAGCAGCTTAACGCTTGCCAGATTGGCCTTTGCAAGCTCTGCAACGCTAGGGAATTCCGCAAAAAAGCGCGGCGTGATCAAATTTACCCGCTTGTCGGTACACTGCGCGCTAAGCATCACGCAGACCAAAAGCTGATAGTTGTCTTTAAATTTCAGCTCGCTGCGCTCTTCCGCAAAGTTTTGTAAAATTCTCTTTTTTATCTCTAAAATATCTTTTTTACTTCTCATGAGCGAATATTACCGCAATTTTCGTAAAAGCGAATTGAATGTTAACTACTTTGAGTTATAATTTTTGCTAAATTTTTTGAAGGAAAAACAATGAGAAAACTTATATTTTCGACACTTAGTTTGGCTGTGGCTATGAGCCTAAATGCTACCGTTTATGCGACCGCAAACGGCAAAGAGATTACTGAAAAAGAGCTTGCGCCGCTTCTTAGCGGGCTTGGAAACGTAAACATCGACGCTCTTCCGCCGACTCAAAAAAAGGAGCTGATCGACAAAGGTATCGAGCTTCAGCTGCTAATCGACGAGGCGAAAAAATCGGGCGTGATGGACGACGATATGTATAAAAAGGAGCTTGAGGTCGTAAAAGATAACCTCGCGCTTCGCGTTTGGCAGGCAAAAGAGGCGAGCAATATCAAACTGGACGAGAAAGAGATCAGCGATTTTTACAATAAAAATAAAGCTAAATTTATGGAGCCTGCAAAGATAAAAATAAGCCAGATCGTGCTTAAAACAGAAGCCGAGGCAAACGCCGTTATTAAGGAGCTAAAAGGTTTAAGCGGCAGCGCGATGAACGTTAAATTTGCCGATCTTGCGAAAGCAAAATCGATCGATCCGCAGGCTAAACAAAGCGGCGGCGAGCTAGGCTGGATACTGAGCGATCAGGTTAAGCCGGTTGCCGAT